>CAZDYO010000301.1:0-4078 GCA_964509555.1 uncultured Acidimicrobiales bacterium | reverse complement strand
CGGCCGGAAGCGGCGCACTCCACGATGACGCCGTCAGCGCCGCGAGCGCCGCGACCAGACCCAACACCAGGCGGCCGGCCGAGAGGGCGCGGGCGAACGCAGCATGAGCAGCCGGAACGGCGCGCTGATCGGCAATCGGCGACATGTTGAATCAACGACCCGATACCGCCGAATCTCGACCGATTGGGTTCATTGGCCCCACCCCGCCGGGACTCTCGGTATGACGAATGTCAGTCGCAAATGGGACCGGGGGACTCAAGGGTGAGGCAATTCGCGTGTCGATCACATCCGCATGGCCTTGTTGCACAGGAAGAGAGGCGGGACGCCTGAGACACCCGTCATTCAGAAGGCCGGGCTGACGCGGAAAGACCGCAGGATCCGTTCCGTGACCATCGCCGTGGCCGCATCCCTCGCCCTGGTGATCACCGTCGCATCCACCAACTCGGTGGTGAGCGCGGCGCGTTCGATCACCAGGGATTCGTCGTCGTTGAGCGAGACCGATGCAGCCATCCGATCCGCAACGGTGGCTCGCACCCTCACCGTTCTATCCGCTGTGGCTGTACAGGAAGGCTCGTCACCCCCGAGTCTTGGTGAGATACGGGTCGCCGTCGACGACCTCGCATCCAGAAGCGGGGCGTCGGGCCCCGCCGCCGCGTTCGTGGAGGCAGAGGACGCGATATTGGCGGCTCTCAGCCAGGGAGTCGCGGCCACCCCACAACAGGTTGCCTCGGTCGAAAACACATTCCAGTCATTGCTGGGCGCACAGTTGAACCGGCGCAAGGACCTGGCGGCCGCCCTTGTCGACTCGCAGGACCGCCTGGACCGAATGAGCCTCCTGGCAGGTGTGGCGCTCCTGTTCATAGTCCCGGCGGTGGCGATATTCGTCTATCGCGGGCTCACGAAACCCGACCTCACCCAGGCCGGGCTCCTTCACCAGGCAGACATCGATCAGAGACTGAACAGAAATCGGAGCACCCTCGTCAGCCGTGAAATCAATCGGATCCGGGGAGAAGTGGACCGGGCGTCATGGTCGGAGCTGAGCCGACAATTGGACGAACTGTCGGCATTGGCCGGTGTCGGACTTGATGGTGCAGCTCACGACCGCGAGCCGGTGGATCTTCGCAGGGCGATCGCAAACGCGATCGCGAGAACCGACTTGACCATGACCATCAGCGGTGACCCCATTTTCGCCATTGCCGACGAGTCGGATCTGGTGACGATGTTCAGTGCCCTTCTCTCATGCCTGGGTGGCCTCGACGACCGCGTGGCCCTCGTGCGGGGAAACAACGGCAATGCCGAGGTCTCCCTGAGCGGTGTGGGCAGCATCGACGCGTCGGAGGTGCTTGATGGCCCGAGGCTCTGGGACCACGAGCCAGCAGTCGGTGTCGACACCCATCTGGCTGCCGCCCGCTCGCTGGCCGAGGCCGGCAGTGCTCGGATTCGTCAGGTATCCAAGGGTGAGCGCAGCGGATTCAAGATCATCATGCCGGCGGCCGTTCCCGATGCTTTCGACGCTCGGCGACGAATCGACACGTCAGCCACAGCGGCATGAGACCAACCCGCCGGATCGGGCTCTCCGCTGTCGGACCTGTTGTTTTCGTGATTCTCGCAGCACTGGCCGGTGCGCTCGGCAGCACGACCCGGAGTGCGACTGCCCAGGTGCCGACATACCCCACCACCGGACCGGAATCGACGGTGTCACCCACCGGGGCTCCGTCCACAACCGTGACAATCCCCCAGATGGGGCCGTACCCGGTCGTGGCTCCGACGACTGCCCCACCGTCAACCACCGCAGCCCCGGTGGTCACGACAACCCAGGCACCGCCACCGGTGATCACCGCCCCGCCAACGACACTCGTTTCGCTGGTGGGCGCAACCGAACGATTTGAGACAGCCAGGGAACACCGGACGGTCAGGGTCAATGCCGGCTTCGGCAGCGTGGCGACCCACACCTTGGTAAGTGGCCCGTCCGACGCCGTGATTTCCCCCGACGGCTTCCTCACGTGGAGGCCGGGTGAGAGCGACGGTGGTTCCACCGTCGACTTCGTGGTCAGGGCACGGACACCCGACCGGCAGGTCAAGGATGTGTCGGTGCATGTGCTGGTGGCCGAGGCCAACAGCACACCCGTGATCACGGGACCGACAGGGATTTCCGCAGAAGCAGGCGACACCGTGACCATCAAGTTCACGGCCAATGACAGCAACGATGACCCACCCAACCACATCTCCTGGAGTGTCGAGGGCAGCGGCGATGCCCACATCACCAACGGACTCCTCGAGTGGACCGTGGATCCCACCACACCGGCAGGCGAGGTTGATCTGTCGATCATCGCCACCGACGACGGGGAACCGGCCATGAGCACGACACATCGGCTGATCGTCAGAATCACGGGGGTGAAGGCGAGTCTCGTCGCCGCCGTGTCCGATGGCGGTACTCCACTCAGCCCGATGGTCATAGCTGCCTCGGGCGACAGCGCCCCGCTACCCGTGGACCTGGCCAAGCCGGGCGAACTGGTGGTGGCCGTGGGCGAACGAACCCCGACCATGGGCCGATTCGCTCCTCCACCGAACGTACCCGGTGCAGCCGGCCCGAGTATCCGTCGAGGGGTGGCCAAGGTGCTCGACCGAAAAGCCGTGGTTGCGTCGGTTCAACACGCCTACCGGGTCCTGCTTGACCTGGAGGTACCGAAAACCGCGGTGGTCGGTGGCCTCGCTTGGCAGCTGATCCTGTTCTTTCTGCCCGGTCTGTTCACCCGGAATGACAACCTGTTCGACATTTCGGGTCTGAGAGCCGGGCAGGAGATCGGTGATGATCGCTTCAGGTTCCGCAGCGACGCCACCGGCCTGCAGGCCGGGCCGAAACGCCGGAAACACGGCACGTGGATGCGGGCTGTGGAGTCTCCAGTGGGGCCGATATGGATTCCGGTGGCCAATCTGAAATCCAGTTTCCGCGGCCGCTGAGAGCGCCGACCCCGCCCCTGAGGTCACCCTGCGTGACCATGACGGCTCGCCCTTGACGTGCGTGTCGCGTGCGTGCGTACCATTGCGCACGGTGGACGACACGGGACTCGCTGGCTTTCCAAGAGACCCACCGGGAGTATCACGCCCGATTTCTCGGGCTCTACCGGAAGGCAGCAATGTACGTATCATCAAGAAATCTCCACGTCGCCTCGATGGCGTCGGTCCCACAAGCAGTGGCACTCGTCAACCACGTGGTCGGACTCCTCAACGACAAACACGGCGGACAGTTCGGTGTCGGCACCCAGCTCGGGGGGGACCCGTCGATCATCGGGGTACTCGGCCGTTACGAGAGCTTGGCCGACTACGAACGGATCGGGCTCGGCATGGCCGAAGACGCCGAGATCGGCGCCGCTGCGCAGTTGGGTAGCCACATGTTCGCCCCGGGCACGGTTGATGGGCTCTGGAACCTGCGGATGCCCGCCGGTGAGCCCGACACGTACTCCACCGTGACATCCACGCGGATCGAACTGGCCCGTATCAACGATGCCATGTCGTTCGCCGCCGAGGTCTCGACCACGATCACCAGCATCACCGGACGGCCAGTCGGCTTGGCCACGGCCGTAACCGGCGACCGGGCCAGGATCGCCTGGGTGGGCTACAACTCGTCACTCGCTGCTCTCGAAGCAGAATCCGACCTGCTTGAGTCGAACGATGACTACCTCGACCTGTTCAAGCGGGCCGAGGGTCTCGTCGTTCCGAACACCCTCGAGAACGTCCTCTGGCGCTCCGCCACCGCCTGACCACCAGCTTCACCGGTTTTGTGAACGTTTCGAGTCCCGTTCGGGACTCCAAACGTTCACAAAAACTGGTGGGGGTCAGTCTCTGGGGTTTTTTTGCTTCCTCAGGATTCGGCCGCGGTCTCCGGCACCGAGAACAATCTTGCGGAGCCGGACCGATTCGGGGGTGACCTCGACGCACTCGTCGTCGGCGATCGATTCGAGCGCCTGCTCAAGCGACAGCACTCGAGGCGGGGTGAGTCGGATCGTGTCGTCGGACGAGGCGGCGCGCACGTTGGTCTGCTTCTTCTCGCGGCAGATGTTGACGTCCATGTCGTCGG
>CAZDYO010000300.1:0-4092 GCA_964509555.1 uncultured Acidimicrobiales bacterium | reverse complement strand
GGGAGGCCGTGCCGGTTCCGCCGGGCACGACGGCGCGGCTCGTGGCCGCCGTCGGGACCTGGCTGGTCTCCACCTCGCTCGCCTTCGGAGCGAGGGGGTTCCGCACCCAGCCGGGCACATCTGTAGAGCGATCTCGCCCGCGACCCGACATTCGCACCTGGCTCACCCAGGCAGGTCTCGGCGATGTCGACCCCCGAGAATTCGTGGTGGTCGTGGCCGCCCTGTTCGTGGTCGGATCGTTGCTGGCGTTCGCGACATTCGGCGGCATTCTGCCAGCGCTCGCGATGGGGCTCTTTGCGGCTTCATTTCCGGTCGATTCATTCCGGAGACGTCGCCAAGACCGCCGTCGCAAGGCTCAGGAGGCCTGGCCTCGGATGATCGAGGAGATGCGGGTCCAGACAAGCTCACTCGGACGTTCCATTCCCCAGGCGCTGTTCGACATCGGCAGCCGGGGCCCCGTCGAGCTACACCCGGCCTTCGAGGCCGCCCATCGGGAATGGCTTCTCACAACCGATCTGTCACGATCGCTTCAAGTTCTGAAGACACAGCTCGCCGACCCCACCGCCGACATGGCCTGCGAGACGCTCCTGATCGCCCACGAGCTGGGAGGCACCGACCTCGATTCGCGCCTCGCCGCCTTGGCCGAGGACCGACGCCAGGACGTGCAGGGACGCAAGGATGCCCAGTCGCGTCAAGCCGGTGCTCGGTTCGCGAGACTGTTCGTCTTGATCGTTCCGGCCGGAATGGCGTTGGCCGGAATGTCGATCGGCAACGGCCGGGCCGCATATCAAGCCGGCACCGGCCAGGTCGTGGTCCTTGTCGCCCTCGCTCTGGTGGTCGGATGCTGGGTGTGGGCGGGAGCTGTCATGCGCCTGCCCGAAACCGAACGGGTATTCGACAAATGAGTGCGCTGACGATCCTGATCCCATTGTCATTGTTCGCCGGGCTCACACTCACATTGTCGGAGCTGCGGTGGTTCCGCAGGCCGAGGCTCCTGGCAAGGTTGGCGCCGTACTCGCCGATGGCGGGGCCACCGCGACGGGCGGGACTGCTGTCGGTGGAGTCGTTCAGGGACGTGACCGCGCCGCTGGCCCGGTCCATCGGCGAGCGAGTGTCCAGGCTGTTCGGTGCCGGAGATGAGCTCGAGGAACGGTTGCGTCGCGTTCACTCCCCTCTGGATGTGACCACCTTTCGTGTCCGGCAGCTCGGCTGGACTTCGGCGGCCTTCGGTATGGGCACATTGACCTCGGTGGCCCTCGGTCTCCCTGTGCCCATCGCCATCCTGTTGGTCCTCGGCAGCCCCGCCCTGGCATTCCTACTGATCGAGCAGAGCGTGGCATCGGCGTCCAAACGCTGGCAGCGCGAGGTCTTTCTCGAGTTGCCGGTGATTGCCGAACAGCTGGGGATGTTGATCTCGGCCGGATGGTCGTTGGGAGCGGCTCTTGCCCGCACCGCGGACCGGGGTGGCGGTGCATGCGCAAGCGACCTCGAACGCGTGATACAGCGCATACGTCAGGGGTTGTCCGAACATGCCGCTCTACGCGAGTGGAGCGATCTTGCCGGGGTCGACGCGCTCGACCGGCTTGTTGCGGTGTTGTCACTCGACCGCGACACCGCCGATCTCGGTCGACTCATTTCCGAGGAGGCCCGGGCCATTCGACGAGATGCCCACAGAGAGCTCATCGAGTCGATCGAGCGTCGGAACCAGCAGGTGTGGGTGCCGGTCACGGTGGCCGCTTTGGTTCCGGGTGTGTTGCTCATGGGTGTCCCGTTCATCGACGCGTTGGCGCTGTTTGCGGGTTGAGCGACCCGAGCGATCGACCCACCGGTCACGCCAGCACAGAAGAAAACAGCACAGAAGAAACCAGCACAGAACAAACGAAACACAGACAGGAAGAGAAGAAAATGGATATTGCAGCAATCACTTGGATGGAGATCCAGATGATGGTCACCGCCGTCAACCGGCGCAGCGGCCAGCTCGTCGGCGACCGCGGGGAGGGCGTGATCAGCACCGCCATAGCTGTCCTCATCGTGGCCTTCATCGGTGCCGGGATGTGGGTGGCGTTCCAGCGCATCTGGGGCAATGCCGAGGTCAACATCGAGGGCCAGGTCAACCGCATCGGCTCGGCCAACGGGTGACACCACCCCCTCGCCGGGGTTCTGGGACACGGGGATCGGGGCTGATCGGAACGAGCGCCGGCTTCCTGGTGTTCCTCCTGCTCCTGTTCGCCGCCGTCCAGATCCTGTTCAACCTCTACGCCACCACCATGGTCACGACAGCCGCCCATGAGGCCGCGATGAAGGTGGCCGGGTTCGACGCGTACCCCGACCGGTGTGCCGCCGTGCCTGCTGCCGATGCGGCGTTCATCGAATCGCTGGGGCAGTACGGCCGCGAGGGCCATGCCACCCTCACTTGGACGTGCAACGATCCGCAACGGGTGATTGTTCGAATCACCGCCGACCATCCGACGTTGCTGCCCAGAGCGGTATCCGGATTGTTCGGACTGTCGCACATGAGCAAGGTCATCGAGGTACGAACCGAGCTCAAACGATGATGGCAGCGTCGACGCGGTGTCGAGGTGACCGTGGCCAGGTCGGAGGCATCGAAGTGCTGCCCTTCGGGTTCCTGATCTTCGTCGCCATCACGTTGCTCATCGCCAACGCCTGGGGGGTGATCGACGCCAAGCTGGCGGTGACAAACTCGGCCCGCGAGGCCACTCGTGCCTACGTCGAGGCCAACAACGCCCAGCAGGCCGAACTCGGCGCCTGGGTCGGGGCCAAGCAAACACTGGCGTCCTACGGCCGCGATGATGCCCGTGCATCCATAGGCCGACCCGTGCTCAATGGTGGCTTCTCCCGTTGCACACGGGTGTCGGTCACCGTCACTTACTCCGTGCCGGCGATTGCCATTCCATTCATCGGCGGGTTCGGAAACCTGAAACCGGTCACCTCAACCCACACCGAACTGATCGACCCATTCCGCAGCGGACTCAAAGGGGCGGCAACGTGCTGACACCATCGACCGGAAGTCGGACCCATACCCGGTCCTCGCGCGGCACCGTTCTGTTGATGTTCCCCGCTGCCATCATGATCATGCTCGTGCTCGGCGCGATTGTTCTCGATGTCGGCGTGAGCCAGGTGCGGGCCCGTGAACTGCAGGCCGTGGCGGATTCGGCCGCAAATGACGCTTTGGCGTCTCTCGACGTGGTTGCCCTTCGCAATGGGCTGCCTCCCTCGCTCAATCCCGCACGCGCCCGTGTGATCGTCCTGCAGTCGGTGGCCGCAGGTCCGCTTCCGCGGGCCAAGGTGGAGTCGGTGGCAGTGGGTTCCGATGCCACCGGACGCATCACCGTCGAGGTTCGGCTCAGCCTGCGTGTAGACCTGATCATCTCACCGGCCCTGCCGGGTGGAGCCCGCAGCACCACCATCACCCGAACCGGACGAGTCGTCATCGTCAACTGAGAGCTGCCGAGGCCCGAGCCGCGCAATCGGCAAGTGATCAGTCGCTCAGAAGTAGATGATTTCCCTGGCCCGCTCGGTGACCTCATCGAGATCGTCGGTCCACAGCCCTGTCGAGAGGTATTTCCATCCACCGTCGCAGATGACGAACACGATCGTGCCGCTGTCGATCCGTTCGGCGGTGCGGCACGCGCCGGCCAGGGCGGCACCCGCGCTGATACCGCTGAAGATCCCGATGCGAGCGAGCCTTCGGGTGTGTTCGAGAGACTCTCGGGGCCTCACGATCCGCTTGCCGTCGAGAAGTTCGGGCCCACCCCACTTGTCGTAGACCGGAGGAATGAAACCTTCATCAAGGTTTCTCAGACCCTCAACCTGCTCCCCTATCGGCGGCTCGACCGCGAGAATCTTCACCTCGGGGTTTTGCTCCTTGAGGAACGTGCCCACCCCCATGAGGGTGCCGCTGGTACCAAGACCGGCAACGAAGTGGGTGATCTCTGGAACATCGGCCCAGATCTCGGGCCCAGTGGTGTCGTAGTGGGCCTGGGGGTTGGCCTGGTTGGCGTATTGGTAAAGGAACACCCACTCGGGGTGTTGGTCGGCGAGGGCCTGAGCCCTGCGAACCGCGCCGTTGGA
>CAZDYO010000299.1:0-4100 GCA_964509555.1 uncultured Acidimicrobiales bacterium | reverse complement strand
CGCCCAGACGATCAGCGAGTAGCCGCCAACCGCCAAGATGTCAGCCGGGCTGGGGAATGGGAACTCAGTGCCGCTGACGGCACCGTGAATCCCGCGGGCGACCGATGCTGCAAAGAGGAGGCTGGCCCCGAGGAACAAATGGTCGATCGGTTTCCATCGGTCCCTTCGGCTTCGGATGTGGACGCCGGCGTAGATCAAGCTGGAGGCGCTGAAGATCCCGAACACGGTAAGAGAGATCTGTTCAGGCGCGAGGTAGACGGCAAGAATTGGCAGCATCAGCCACCACTTCGGGGAATACCGTCGCATCGTCACGAGTGTCCATCGGCGTCAGCTGTGGATAATTGAGAGAGCGAGGTATCGAAGTGGAAGTCAGCCCAACGTCGACGTGAGCGAAGATTTCGTGGCCATTCGACCACCAAAAGTAGTGAGAAGTAAGTTTTCCACAGGGCGGTTTGTCCTGGGTCGTATGGCCTGATTATCATGCGCCGCCTGACAGGAATCAGGGAGTTGATATGCGAGATCTCGCGCCAGAAATCCACAGGCAGCGCCTAGTTATCGAGGGTTACCCTCAACAAGCCCTTCAGGCCGCCGACATCGAAAACTACTTGTCGAAGATGTCCGAGGTCCTCGGCATGAACAAGTTGCAGGAACCAGTGACCAATCTGAGCTCTCGATATGGCTGGGCCGGTTGGATTCACTGGGAGAATTCTGGTGCCCACTTCTACGCGTGGGAGTCGCCTCGACTCTTCTTCAGCGTCGATATCTACACCTGCAAGTCGTTCGACCCTGAGAAGGCAGTGAACTTCACGCGCGAGTTCCTGAAGGCAGATGTGATCGAATCAAAGCAATTCTGACCATCATGGACACGCAGTGATGAACTCGCGCCGATTGAGTGCCACCGAGAGGATCACCCTCACCAAGACGTTGATGTCGAGGGTGTCCCGTCCCGATTCTGACAAGCCGTTTGGTCTTTACTTTGTGTCGTCAGACAGCGACTGGAGCGATCTGGCGAGATCAGTGGAACGAGAAGTCTTCGCCGAACGATTCGGCAACGTCGATGTCGAGATGGATCGTGAGTACGACATGTACGAGCCTTCATCAACGTTTGTCCTGGTCGTCGATCATGCGAGGTCGGAGCCTGTCGGGGAGGTCAGAATCATTGAGGATTCACCGGTTGGTCTGAAGACCATCAATGACATTGAGCGGGAACCAGGGTGGAACGCGACCAGAGCCGACTTCGTCCGGGCCCATTGCCGCAGCGACGATCTTTCACATGTGATCGACGCGGCGACGTTGGCAGTACGGTCCGGGTGGTCCTCGACCTCGGGGGGCATGGCATCGGTCGCTCTCTACGGCGGCCTCTTCCGAGCGGCGTTTGCTCTGAGGACCGAGCTTCTCGTGGCGGCGCTCGACGAGTCAGTCGCCGATCTTCTGAGGGCCACCGAGCTGCCGATAGAGCCGCTCTGCAACCTTCCGGCAATCGAGTATCTCGGTTCTCCGGCCACGCGCCCCTACGTCATCAATTGGAACACGATCGACGCAGCCAGGCACCGGAGCCCCAAATTGATGGGTGTTCTGATGGGCGGCATGGTCGACAAGGAGTTCTCGCTGCCGCCGATCGACCTCGACAATCCGAATCCCCATCCGACCGAGATCGAACCCCAGTTCATCGACCCGGCGCGTGAGGTGAGTGCAACCCGGCGAGTTGCCCAAGCGGTTCCGCCCGGCGACTAGAGGGCTCCGTCGGAATAGGCGATGTCGGGCTCGATGTACATCGGCCTGGCGGCCGGAACGACTGCCCTGACGGCGTCTTCAAGGTTGTTGATCGCGCCAGCGACCTCCTCAGCAGTCAGCCCTGCATCAAATTGGACCTTGGCCCCGACCAGCAACTCGTCGGGACCGAGGTGCTGGGTGCGAATGTGGATCAGTTCGACAACGCCGTCCGAAGAGTTGATGGCCGACACGATCAGGTCGAGATCCGTGCGGCTGGCGCTTTCACCTATCAGCAGGCTCTTCATCTGGATGGCCAGAACGATCGCTATCACGCCGAGCAGGACGCCGATCGACAGCGTGCCCAGTCCGTCGAACACCGGTGCGTCGGCGGTGATTGCGATCATGAGGGCGGTCAACGCCAGGACGAGACCGACCAATGCCCCCAGATCCTCCAGGATGACAACAGGCAGCTCCGGGGAACGGGTCTCGCGAATGAACGCCACCCATCCCCTGTCGCCCCGGAGAGGTAGAGCTTCGTGGATCGCAGTGCGAAACGACATCGCCTCAAGCAACACCGCCAGTCCGAGCACGGAGAAGGCCCAAGCCGGCGAGTCGATCTCGTGGGGGTGGCGGATCTTGTCGATTCCTTCGAGAATTGCGAACAGAGAACCCATGGAGAACAACACGAGCGAGACCACGAAAGCCCAGAAGTAGCGCTCGCGAGCGAATCCGAACTGGTGGTCGTCGTCGGCCGGGCGTCGGGCGAGTCGTGACCCGAGCATCAGCAGCGCCTGGTTGCCGGTGTCGGCGAAGGAGTGGATCGACTCGGCCAGCATTGACGCCGCGCCCGTGAAGAGAAACGCCACCAGCTTGGCCGCGGCGATACCGAGGTTGGCCAGGAAAGCGGCGAGAATCGCCTTCTTGCTGCCGCTGGTACTCATCGTGACCTCGGGTCGACCATCGCCGGCGAGGGTAATGGGCAGCATCGCGTTCGTCGCCCAAATCTCAGATTCCGGGTCCTTTGGACGATGGTGGGAGGTGAAACCGGATTCAGTGCCGCGCTCTGACGGCCCGCGTCGAACGTTGGGCGACCTCAACGACTTCGCGCGACTGGTCGGACTGATGTCCGGCGCCGGTGACCCCGACGAGTCATCAAGATCGCTCGGGGAAGCCCTCGCGGCCGACCTGGTGGTCGTGCTTCGGGGAAACTCGATCGAGGACTCGCTCGTGTGGAAGGACCCCGCGATGTCCGAAGAGGAACTGACCAGGAAACTCGGCGGCCGTGGTCAGGGGTCTCGTCGGATGCTCATGGGGTCTCGGGCGGTGATGACGGTGCCCCTGCGGCCGTTGGACCTCGATCTGGTGGTGTCGCGTCCCGATCGGGAGTTCTCGACCGACGAGTGTGAATTCGCGACCGCCGTGGCGGCACTGATCGGTGCCTCCCGGGCCGCCCGCGACTCGGCGCGTCTGAACCTCCAAATGCAGGACGACATGCAGTTGATCGAGTCGAGACTGGAACGATCGCGTGATGCTCTTGAGAACAACCAGGGGTTGCTGGATCGGCTTTCACGAATTCAGGAACTGATCGCCCGTCGCCCGCCGATAGATGTCCTGCTCGAGTCGGTGGTGACGAGTGCCTCGTACTTGATCGACGCCGACGCGGTGGACCTTCATCTCCGAGACACCGGGATTGGCGGCGATACCCGTGCCGACTCCATCTGGGATGACCCCACAACGGCTCGGGTGGCCACGACCGCCATGCAAGAGGATCGGCTGGCCATCATCCGAGATGACAACTCGTCGGTGGTCGCGGATCGACCGTCGTCATACGCACACGCTCTTGCCGCTCCCATACGGGTGTCCGGGAGAATCGTGGGATGCATGGTCGCGGCCAGATTCTCGAAGGATTGCCCGTTCTCGTCGTCCGAGCATGAATCGATGATCGCGCTGGCGCTGCACGCGTCGATTGCGCTTCAGGACGCGAGGGCGGTCGACGCCATGCGGATGTCGCTCGACCGCGAGCGACACCGATCGGAGCACGACCATCTGACGGGACTACCCAACAGGGTCACGATTCTGGAGCGGTTGGAGCACCGGCTGGAGAACGTGGGCACGGTTCCGATAATGGTGATGTTCGTGGACATCGACGACTTCAAGATGACCAACGACGAGCTGGGGCATCGTGCCGGCGATGAAGCCCTGGTCGTCGTCGCGGACCGCATCAGGTCAGCTGTTCGCACCAGTGACCTCGTCGGTCGTATCGCGGCCGACGAGTTCGTGGTTGTCTGCGGCGGCATGTCCGAGTTGGGGGCCATGGAGCTGGCCCGGAGAACCGAATCCTTAAAGATAAGAGAGAGATTAAACAATATTCTATTTATTCCCATAAA
>CAZDYO010000298.1:0-4131 GCA_964509555.1 uncultured Acidimicrobiales bacterium | reverse complement strand
GACCACCACGATTTCGGCCTCCCACTCAGCCACCAACCCGGCGATCACCTGATGTTCGCGTTTTCGATCACCGACCCGCTTGACCACCTCTATGGGCGTGGCCACGCTGCCGCGGCTGTCGCTTATGGCAACGCCAATCCGCTTCGATCCCAGATCGAGACCGAGGGCCCGCATGTCAGCTGATCCCGGCGGCCGCCCGCGCCTGGTCGAGTGCGGCGTCGATGGCCGAGGCATCCTTGCCGCCGGCCACCGCGAGGTCGGCCGAAGCTCGCCCACCGCCGCCAATCGTCTTCTTGGCATCCTTGATCAGATCTCCCGCGTTGAGCCCGCTGTCGGGAGCTGCTGCTGCCACCAGGGCCGCTCCGCCTTGTTGGAAACCGGCACCGAGCACCACCGCCCGAACCCCGGGTTGATCGCGAACCGACACGGCCAGATCCCTCAGCCCATCGCGATCGATGTCGTCGACCCGGGCCACCACCACTCCGTCGACGGCACCCGAAGCCAGAGCTGGTGCCTGACCCACTGCCAGCCGCTGCTTGAGAGCTGCCACCTCTGCCCGCAGGGCCTTTTGCTCGGCCAGACGGCGTTCGATACCGCCGACGACCTCGTCGGTGGCCACACCAAGCAGTGAGGCCGCCTCCGATATGGTGTCGCTTTCGCGGCGAGAGAGCTCGATGGTGGCGGTACCGGTGACCGCCTCGACCCGGCGGATGTTGGAGCCCGTGGACCCCTCGGAGATGATCCGGAAAGCGCCGATGTCGCCGAGCGACGAGACATGGGTGCCGCCGCACAGCTCGATCGAATGACGGCCCGCTTCGAGAACTCTCACCACATCGCCGTACTTGTCTCCGAAAAAGGCGATGGCGCCGAGGTTCTCGGCCTCGGCCATGGTGGTCTCGAAGTTGTGGCAAACCGCGTTGTCGAGAATCTCGCCGTTGACCAGATCCTCCACCTGCCGGATCTCATCGGGTGTGAGGGCGTCGTAGTGGCTGAAATCGAATCGCAACCGATCCGGACCCACCCAGGACCCCTGCTGCTTGACGTGGTCGCCCAGCACCTGTCGCAGCGCCCAATGGAGGAGGTGGGTGGCGGTGTGATTTCGCCGAATGGCTGCCCGCCTGACCGAATCTATGGTGGCCGTCGCCATCTGGCCGACGTCGATCGAACCGCTGACCGGCTCGACGAAATGGGCGGTGAGCCCGGGGACGATCCAGCGGGTGTCGACGACGGCAACCTCTCCGGTGGGGGTGGTGATGATACCGGTATCGCCTATCTGGCCACCGCTGTCGGCGTAGAAGGGCGTGCGGTCGAGAACGACCAAGCCGTCGTGGTTGTGGAGCACCCGGGCCTCGGATGATTCCTCGGCCCTGCCGGTGAACTCAGTGGGGCCGAACTGTTCGATCAACTCGACAAACACCGAAGGATCGATGCCCTCCGCAACCTTTCGGGCTTGCTTGGCGCGTTGACGCTGCTCGGCCATGGCGAGCTCGAATCCGGCCACATCGACTTCAACCCCGCGTTCACCGGTGATCTCCTGGGTGACCTCCAGCGGGAACCCGTAGGTGTCGTGAAGTAGGAACGCGGTGTCGCCGGGCAGAGAACTGCCCTCGGGCAATTCGGCCAATTGCTGATCGAGGATCGCCTGACCGGTACGCAGGGTCTCGCGGAAGCGAACCTCTTCGCGATCGATCACTCCCCGGACGAAATCATGGTTGCGCACCAGATCCGGATAGTCGGGGCCCATCACCTCGACCACCGCGTCGACCATGCCGGCCATGACGGTGTGCTCAACCCCCAGGATGTAGGCGTGGCGGACCGCCCGGCGAAGAATCCGTCGGAGCACGTAGCCGCGGGCCTCGTTGGAGGGAAACACGCCGTCGCTCACCAGCAGGGATGTGCTTCTAGCGTGGTCGGCGAGGATCCGTAGCGACACGTCGCTTTCGGCGTCGGTGCCCTGTTCGACTCCGGTGAGCCGGGAGGCGGCGGCGAGTAAAGCCGCCAACTCGTCGGTCTCCCAGACCGAATCGACACCCTGGAGCACGGACACGACCCGCTCCAGACCCATGCCGGTGTCGATCGACGGCTTGGGCAGGGGGGTCTGGGAGCCATCGTCGTGTTGCTCGAACTGCATGAACACGAGATTCCAGATCTCGATGTAGCGCTCGTCGCCGCCGTCGGCCGGGCCTCCGCTCGGACCGTACTCCTCGCCCTTGTCGAAGAAGATCTCCGAACAGGGTCCGCACGGGCCGGTGTCACCCATGCGCCAGTAGTTGTCTTCGTCGAGGCGCTGGATGCGTTCGGCGGGAACGCCCACCTCGTCACGCCAGATGGCCTCGGCCTCGTCGTCGGAAATGTGGACGGTGATCCAGAGACGCTCGGGATCGAGCCCCAACACGTTGGTCATCAGATCCCATGCGAAAGCGGCGGCATCGGACTTGAAGTAGTCGCCGAAACTGAAATTGCCGAGCATCTCGAAGAACGTGAGATGACGCGAGGTACGACCGATCTCGTCGAGGTCGTTGTGCTTGCCCCCTGCCCGGACACACTTTTGGATGGTGACGGCCCGATCAAACGGGGCCGCCTCCTCGCCGGTGAAGTAGGGCTTGAACGGCACCATTCCCGCCACGGTGAACAACAAAGTGGGGTCGTGGGGTATCAAGCTCGCGGACGGCTGGTGGACATGGCCACGCGCCACGAAAAAGTCGGTAAATGCCTTGCGGACCTCGTTGGCTTTCATGAGGCTGGCAGCCTAGCGGCGTGTACGGATCGGCCTCAGCCCGTTTGTGGGCCCGGCCGAACCCACCGACCGCCGGGTGGCGAACTCATCGAGCAGGTCCCGTTCGACCTGACGCATCACCTCGGCACCATCGCGCGCCGCCGCACGAAGATCGACAACGAGACCGCGGCCACGGTCGGCGATGTCGCTGCGCACCTGTGCGGGCGCATAGCGCTCCACGGTGCGTCTCACGCGACGCTGCACCCACACCGAGGATCCCATTCCCAGCGAGTAGCCGACGCCGGCCCAGAATATTCGCTTCATACCGCTTCCTCCAGACGGGAGGCGGGCTCCGACCCGGCCTCGATGACACTCGCCGAGCGACCCCATCTGAGCCGTCGGGTGGCCCGGCCGGCTCCGGCCACCACGGAGATGGTCTTGATGAGGGGTGGGGCCATGGCCTTGTAGGTGAGCCGAGACGCGTTGTCGACGGTGGTGGTGATGCTCTCCGCTCGATCGATGATCCCGTCGACGCGGTCGAGTCCCTCACCGGCCTTGGCAACGGTTACCCGGAGGTCTTCGACCATCGGCAGCGTGGAACCCCGAAGCTCGTCGACGGTGAGGCGCAGTTGCTTCAGCGTGCGCACCAGCGACTGGACGGCCACCACCATCACCACGACCATCATCATCGAGAGCAGGGTGACCACGACCGCGGCCAGATCCGTTGCAGACATGACCCCAATTCAAGCCGACGGAAACGCCGCAGTCGGTGATGCTGGTCAGGTGGGGCGCCCCGGCCAATGCCGGTCGAGATCGGCCTCCGACCCGTGGGGCGAGGGCTCGTAGTAGGTGTGGCCCTCGACCTCGATGGGCCGGTACGGCTGGTCCACCCATCCCTCGGGCAGGTCGTGTGGATACACGTAGCCGGCGCCGTGGCCCAAACCTGCCGCGGCCCGGTAGTGGGCGTCGCGCAAGTGGGCCGGCACCTCTCCGGTTCCGGCCGCCCGGGCATCGTCGCGTGCCACGGATATGGCCTTGGTGACACGATTGGACTTCGGTGCGGTGGCCAGGTGGATCACGGCCTGGGCCAGATTCAGCTGGGCCTCGGGCAGGCCGACGAACTCCACCGCACGAGCAGCGGCATCGGCGATGAGCAAGGCGGTCGGATCGGCCATACCGATGTCCTCGGAGGCAAGGATCACCAAGCGACGGGCGATGAATCGGGCGTCCTCACCGGCCTCGAGCATTCGTGCCAGCCAATAGAGGCCAGCATCTGCATCGGAACCCCGAATGCTTTTGATGAACGCACTGGCCACATCGAAGTGGCCGTCCCGCCCGTATCTGACCGCCTTGCTGTCGACTGCTCCCTCGGCATCGGCCAGCGTGATGAGAGGTGGTGTCCCGCGGCGGGCCGC
>CAZDYO010000297.1:0-4136 GCA_964509555.1 uncultured Acidimicrobiales bacterium | reverse complement strand
ACGCGCCGATCATGTTGCCGAGCGCCGCCAAGCCCCACAGCTTCGCGACCTGCCGACCGAGGGCCCGCGGGTCGCCGCCCAGAAGCGTGGCCGGCATCTCCACGTTGATCTCCGTGAACAGGAGTGAGCCGGTGAGCACCACCAGGAAGAATCCGGTCGAGAACCCGAACCCTTCGAGGAGCTTCTTGGTGCCGGCATTGGTGGTTCCCTCGGCCAGCAGCACCGAGAAGAGCGCGCCCGCGGTGATGAATGCCCCGGCGAGAATCGACAACACCAGCACCTGGGTGGTCGACATGTTGGCGGCCCGTCGGGATCCGACCTCGGCCATCTCCAGCAGGACCTTTTCGGGCGGGAGGTGTTGTGATGGTGGGAGATCGTCGAGCGGGGATGAAGGCGCGTCGTTGATGGTCACGCCAAACATTACCGATGGTTGATACCCGATTCGGCGACCACTCCCGGGGCGCTTTCCTGAAGGTCCGCGAGGAGAGGATACGACGCCGCGTTTTGGTACCTTCAACCTTCCGCCCGAGTAGCTCAGTTGGTAGAGCGACGCTCTCGTAAAGCGTAGGTCAGGAGTTCAATTCTCCTCTCGGGCTCCGAATTGTGCGTCGACCGGGGAATGGAGATTGAGTGGCTGATCAGCAGACATTCGCAGTCGACGCGATGCCTCTGATGACCTCGCTCTACTCGGGGGCTCTTCGCATGACCCGAAACCCCTCCGATGCCGAGGATCTCGTTCAGGAGACCTATCTCAAGGCATACCGTGCCTACGACCGGTTTGAGGCCGGCACGAATCTCAAGGCGTGGATGTTTCGCATCCTCACCAACACGTTCATAAACACCTACCGCAAGAAGCAGCGTCGGCCGGCGGAGTCCGAGTTCGACGCCGACGACATATATCTCTACCACCGACTCGGTGGCGACCAGGGGGCCGCCCTGAGCCGCAGCGCCGAGGATGAGTTGCTTGATCTGTTCGGCGAAGCCGAGGTGAAGGAAGCGGTTGAGGACCTGGCCGAGCACTATCGATTGCCGGTCCTGCTCGCCGATGTCGAAGGATTCTCATACAAGGAGATCGCCGAGATTCTCGACGTTCCGATCGGCACCGTGATGAGCAGGCTTCATCGGGGAAGAAAGCAACTGCAAAACCGGTTGTACGAGTTCGCGAAGGCCCGACGGTTGGTCCCCGACCCGCCGGTGGCCCTGGCCGCAGTCGCAGACACCCCGAATACAGAATCGTCCTCACCAGCCCAACCCGAAGTCGACCATGAGCTCTGACACCGAACAGCCGTGCGACCCGAATTCCGGACCGTGTCGGGATGCACTTCAGAATCTGTTCGTCTACATCGACGGTCAGCTCACCATGGAACGGCGCCTGGTCATCAAGGAACACATCGATCGCTGTTCCCACTGCTTCGAGAGGTTCTCGTTCGAACTCGAACTTCGCCAGGTGGTGGCGCAGAGCTGCCGCGACACGGTGCCGGAGTCGCTGAAGATGAGAATCGCCGAGGCCATCGGCTGTGATCTCGACTCCGAACTGCCGCCCTGCTGCGAGCAGGAATCGCCTGATTCCCGGGCCTGACCGCGGGCCTCACCGTCGAATGACCATTCGGCGACAGTTTCCCGCCGGACGGAACTAAACCCGTCGATGGCGTGGTTCTTTGGGCCATGCGCGTCGTAGGAGAGAGATTCACCAGCACCGATCGACAGACAGCCCCAGCCATCGCCGGTCGCGTTTGTCAGGACCCGGGATGCTGCACATTGTTGAGCATCTACAACGACATGGAATACTGCAGCCTTCACGCACCAATGGTCGTTCCCCGGATGCGGGGCAAGGTGCTCAACGACTGAAGTGGTCGGAGATCGGGCCCGATGCGTGTCGTCAAGGGCTCGCTGCCGCCTACACTCTCGCCCATGAGCATTCTCGCAGTCGTCTGGCATTACTGGGTCGCCGTGCCGCTCGCCGCTGTGTCGGTGGTGGCGATTCTCGGCACCATCGGTGGATATCTGGCCAAAGTCACCTACACCCGCTATCCGCGCGACTGAGGCCCGGGATTTGTCCGGCGACGCAGTTGATTGGGAGACCGCCAGAAGAGTCGCGGAGAAGTTCGGTGGCAGAGAACCGTTCGCCGACGCCGTCCACCGAGACGGACTCGATGAGGATTTCGCGGAGTTCACCGAGCAGGCAGAGGACCTGGTGGCCCAATGCACCGGATTGCGTTCGCTCGACGGGCGGGCCCGGGGCCGGGTGACCAGCCGAGCCGGATGGGTCGATGCCAACCTGGCGTCATTCCAGCGGCTGCTTCGGCCGATCACCGACAAGCTGAGCAGCAAGATGGACAAGACCTCGCTGGGCATCGGCAGCAAGTTCGCCGGTGCCGAGTTGGGAATGATGCTGGGCTGGATGTCCACGCGTGTACTGGGCCAGTACGACCTTCTCGTCATCGAGGACGAACATCCCGATGAGCAGGACATCGTCTACTACGTGGCCCCCAACGTCTTGGCCCTCGAACGAAAGTACGCGTTCCCGCAACGCGAGTTCCGCCTGTGGCTGGCACTCCACGAGGTCACCCATAGAGCCCAGTTCACCGGGGTCCCCTGGATGCGCCAACACTTCCTTGGGCTGGTCGAATCCACCATAGACAGCGTCGATCCCGACCCGAAACGGTTCATGGCGGCCCTGCAGCGTCTGATGGAGGCTCGACGCCGGGGCGAAGATCCGATGGATCAGGGTGGGGTCATGGCCCTGTTCGCATCCGAGGAGCAACTCTCGGTGATCAATCAGGTCGCTGGCCTGATGAGCCTGCTCGAGGGGCACGGCGACATCACCATGGACCGCGCCGGCAAGGATCTTGTGCCGTCTGCCGACCGGTTCGCGCGGGTGCTGCGAAGCCGCCGCCAGAGTGCGAGCGGATTCGCCAGGGTGTTTCAGCGCATGGCCGGCCTGGAGGCAAAGATCAAGCAGTACGCCGAGGGTGAGCGG
This sequence comes from uncultured Acidimicrobiales bacterium, assembly GCA_964509555.1. Classification (GTDB taxonomy): domain Bacteria; phylum Actinomycetota; class Acidimicrobiia; order Acidimicrobiales; family Aldehydirespiratoraceae; genus SZUA-87. Next base: position 1,156 of record CAZDYO010000297.1, on the reverse strand, counting down.
TTCATAGACATGGTCGAAGAGGCGGGCGGTTCAGAACTGTTCGACCGGGCGTGGGAAGCTCCCGAGAACATTCCGTCGATCGACGAGATTCGCGAGCCGAATCTGTGGATCAAACGGGTCGGCAGTCTCGATACCGCCGTCGATATCGCCACCTGATCGGTCGACGTATGCTCATCCAGCCGCTGTTGGATCGCTGCCGATTCCCGCAGGTCGACGGGGCCCTGGCCCTGGGAGTGAGTGGTGGGGCCGACAGCATGGCCATGGCCCTCCTGGCCGCGGAGGCCGGTTTCCGGCTGGTGCTGTGGCATGTCGACCATGGGCTGAGCCCCGAGGCCCCGACTTATGTCGAGGCCGTCAGATCGCTCTCCGACACGCTGGGTGCTGATTTCGAACTGCGCGCGATCGAGTTGGTCCCGGGCCCCGATCTCGAGAATCGAGCCCGTCGCGAACGCTACGCCGCCATGCCAGCCGACGTGTGTGTGGCCCATACCGCCGACGACCGAGCCGAAACCATTCTGTTCAATCTGTTCAGAGGCGCCGGTTTGGCCGGTGTGGCTGCCCGGTTCGATCGGGTTCATAGACCCATCATCAACCTTCGGCGCTCGGAAACCGTTCAGGTCTGCCATCACTTCGGAATCACCCCGGTGTCCGACCCGATGAACACCGACGAGTCATTCACGCGGGTGGCGGTGCGGCGCAAGCTGATTCCGCTTGCCGCTGAGATCTTCGGGCGTGATCCGGTTCCGCTGCTCATCCGACACGCCGACACTGTCAGCGAAGCCCTCGACGTGGTGGCGTCGGCGTCCCGGCTGATCGATCCGACCGACACCGCAGCCTTGGGGTCGGCACCTCCTGCGGTGGCCACCGAGGCCCTCCGCCAGTGGATTCTCCAACAGACCGGCGGTGATCACCACGTCGACACTGGTTCAATCCAGCGAGTGATGGCCGTGGTGCGTGGAGAAGCGATCGCGGCCGAGATCGTCGGCGGTCATCGTGTTGCCCGTACGGGCGGTCGTTTGCGGGTGGAGCCGGCCGCGACCGACGGTGCCGATCCGACTAGGGTCGGGCCATGAGTGTTTCCGCACCGGCCGGTCGCATCACCAGAGAGGTGATCAGTGCCGAGAGCCTGGCGCAGCGTGTGAGGGATCTGGGTAGG
>CAZDYO010000296.1:0-4143 GCA_964509555.1 uncultured Acidimicrobiales bacterium | reverse complement strand
GGTCAGCCCAGAACTCGCACCCGACGAGGCCACCTACCTCGACCTCACCTACGAGCATGGCGACATCGTGGCCATCGACGGCAAGCCCATGTCGCCGGCAGCGGTGCTCGCAATGCTCAACGAGATCGGCGGCGCCAACGGAATCGGCCGTCTCGACATTGTCGAAAATCGATTTGTGGGCATGAAGAGCCGCGGTGCCTATGAGACCCCCGGTGGCACCATCATGTTGCGGGCCCACCGGGCCATCGAGTCGATCACCCTCGACCGGGAGGTCGCCCATCTCAAGGACTCACTGATGCCCCGCTATGCGGAGCTGATCTACAACGGATTCTGGTGGAGCCCCGAGCGGGAGATGCTCCAGGTGGCCATCGACCACAGCCAGCAACATGTGAGCGGTGAGGTGAGGGTGAAGCTCTACAAGGGCAATGTCGACATCGCCGGTCGGCGCTCCGACGAATCGCTCTTCGATGAGAAGATCGCCACCTTCGAAGACGACGGTGGCGCCTACGACCAATTCGATGCTGCCGGGTTCATCAAGCTCAACGCGTTGAGGCTGCGTAATCTCGCGCGGAAGCGGGCCTGAGCCATGGTCGCCGACGAGTCCCGCGGCGAACTGTGGCACGGCCGTTTCGAGGGAGGCCCTTCCGAGGCGCTTCAGGCTCTCAACGACAGCCTGCCCTTCGATCGGCGCATGTACCGCGAAGACATCGCCGGGTCGCGTGCCCATGTCCGGATGCTCACCGATGTGGGCCTATTCGATGGCGTCGAACGCGACCGCGTTCTGGCCGCGCTCGACACGGTCGAACACGAAATGGCCGATGGTTCGTTCGAGGTCGTGCCATCCGATGAGGACATCCACACCGCAGTGGAGCGGAGAGTGACGGAGCTGGAGCCTGCGGGCGCCAAGATGCACACCGGTCGAAGCCGAAACGATCAGGTGGCCACCGACCTGCGTCTCTGGACTCGTGGTGCCGTCGACGATGTGTCCGATCTGGTCGCCCGGCTGGCCCGCACGATTCTGGCTCGCGCCACGGAAGTGGGCGATGCCCAGCTTCCGGGTTACACCCACATGCAGCAGGCTCAACCGGTTGCTCTGGCCCACCACCTGCTGGCCCACGGCTGGGCCCTGATGCGGGATCTCGATCGATTGGCCGACAGCCGTAGTCGGGTCGACGTGTCCCCACTCGGTGCGGGAGCGCTGGCCGGGTCGTCGCTTCCTCTTGATCCGGTGGCGACCGCCGAGCATCTCGGGTTTGCGGCCGTGTTCGACAACAGCCTCGATGCGGTGAGCGACCGCGACTTCGTGGCCGAGGTCCTTTTCGATCTGTCGTTGCTGGGTGTACACCTGAGTCGGATCGGCGAGGAGATGGTGTTGTGGGCTTCCCAGGAATTCGGCTTCGTTGAGCTCGACGACGCCTTCTCCACGGGCTCGTCGATGATGCCGCAGAAGAAGAATCCCGACATTGCCGAATTGGCACGCGGCAAGGCTGGCCGGCTCCTCGGTCATCTCACCGGCTTCCTGGCCACCCTGAAGGGACTTCCTCTCACCTACAACAAGGACCTTCAGGAGGACAAGGAGCCGTTGTTCGACGCTGTCGACACCGTGCGACTCACGCTGCTGGCCCTCGACGGGATGCTGAGCACCGTGGGTTTCAACACCGACCGCATGGCCGAGGCCGCATCGTCGCCCTACGCTGCCGCCACCGACCTGGCCGAGTGGCTCGTGGTCAAGGGCACGCCGTTTCGTGAGGCACACGCGGTTGTGGGCGCTCTCGTCAGAAGGTCGCTCGCCGGAGAGGGCTCGTTGTCGGATCTGGTGTCGGCTGATCCGCGGCTGGGCCCCGAGGCCGCGTATCTGGTCGAACCGGGAGTGTCCGTCACCAGGAGAACCACCCGCGGTGGTGGTGCGCCGTCGGTCGTTGTCGACGAGCTCGAGAGGTTTCTTGAACGGCTCAACCAGTTGGCAGGGGGATAGCCGTGGTCTGGTCCACCGAGTATCGGGTCCGCTATGTCGAGTGTGATCAGCAGGGTGTGGTGTTCAACGCGTGGTATCAGACCTACATGGATGATGCGGTCGACTGTTGGATGCGCGAGTTCGACCCGAAGTTCGAGCGTTTCGGGTGGGAGCTCATGGTGAAGGCGTCCAACATCGTCTGGCATTCCCCGGCAGGTTTTGGCGACACGCTGGCCCTCGACCTTGAGGTGTCGAGGTGGGGCAACACGTCGTTCGAGATGAGCGTCGTGGGCAGCGTCGGCGATCGCCATGTGTTCGACGGCAAGCTCACATACGTCACCGTCGACCACACCGAGCATCGCCCGATCCCGGTGCCCGACGAGCTCAAGTCCCACCTCGGGTCCTGATGGGGCCGAAACTCGCGTTCATGCCCTCGTCCGACCCGCGCCTGCGGCCGTCCACAAGCCCCGACGACGCCTGGGAGCTGATCTCCCGGGTAGGGGCTCCGGAACTTCGCACCACACGTGTCCGGATGAGGGAGCTGCTCGACACCGTCACCGATCCGGCCGATCGCGAATCGCGACCGGGTCACCTCACCGGCAGCGCCCTGGTGGTCGACGCCGATTTCAGGTCGACGCTGCTCTTGTTCCACACGAAGCTGCGCATCTGGGTTCAGCCCGGAGGTCATGCCGATGGCGACAACAACCTGGCCGGGGTGGCGCTCAGGGAGGCCTCGGAGGAAACCGGTATCGAGGGCCTGACGGTGTGGCCGGAGCCCATCGATCTCGACATCCACGAGGTCCGGCCGCCGAAAGAGGACCCCCACTTCCATCACGACGTCAGGTTCCTGGTGGTGGCTCCGTCCGGAGCCGAATTCGTGGGGAATCACGAGTCTCTCGACCACCGCTGGATCGGGCTTGACTCTGTTGGGTCGATGGCCGTGGATGCGGGTGTCGTTCGACTGGCCGATGTTGCCCGCCGGTTGGTCGCCGAGATCGGGATGTCTACCTGAGGGGATAGCCGCTCAGACGTCTCCGGGGACCTGGCATGAGGGCATGCTGTTGGCCCGGGCGAAGGTGTCGATTCGGGTGGTGTAGACGCCCCCCGACACTCGTTGTGTGAGGGTGAACGCAAGTTCGATCGCCGACTCCGATCCGTCGGCGGCAGCCAGCTTGTCGACGTATCTCCACCGATCGGCGACATAGGCGTCGTAGTCCTCAAGCCATTTGGTGACCAGTTCGGAGTCGGCCTCGTCCGTGAGCAGGTTCGCTTCGTTGTGGAGCTGTGTCACCATCTGCTCGACGATCCGGTTGCTGACCTTGAGCTGTTCGGCCCGCTCCCGGGGGGTCTTGACCTCCCGCGGTGAAGGCAACGCGTCGATTTGTGCGTTGGCGGCAGCGCACACGGCCTCCAAGCGCTCGCCGTAGCTGATTGTGTTCAACTCGTTTGGGTTGCTCGGGGACGCGATCAGAAACGCCCATATCCAAAACACCAACCATGTGAGAACGGCCAGCGAGGCGAGCGCCTTGCCAATCGTGAACTTGCCAAATCGCGAGGTCTCTTGCGGGTCGGCATCGGTAATTGAGTCGGTCATGGAGTTGGATTCACCTTTATGGTCACTGTCGACCCACCGGGTGCGGTTTGTCCGACCGCCGGACTGATCGACCACACAAGGCCGGGAGTCGGGCTTGTTGAACTGGCTGCCGGGTCTGGCTCGTAGACAGTCACGACGACGAACGCCAAACCAGTCAGGATTTGTTTGGCTTCGGACTCGGTAAGACCAATCACGTCAGGGACGGCCTCATCCGGCGGCGGCGGCGGCAATACGGCGACTTCCACTGTGACGGTGGCCCCGCCGGGCACAAGCTCGCCCGGGGCAGGTGCCTGATTGACGATTGTGCCGGGAGCGAACTCGTTGGTCTCGATTTCGGCCTGAGCCAGGACCAGAGAAGCCGTATCCATCTCCAAGAGCAACGCGTCGTCGACGGTCCGCCCGATCAGGTTGGGCACCTCCACCGAGTCGGGCAGTGGAGGAAGGGAGGGGGTGGTGGAGCGCGGCGGTGGAGTGGGGAATTGCTGGACCGGCAGACCCTCATGGGCCGCGAGCATGATCTCCTTCCAGCTGAGCGCCGGGCAGGGGCCTCCCTGCACGGGTCCGCCGTGGAAAATCTGATTCGTCGGTATCTGGC
>CAZDYO010000295.1:0-4152 GCA_964509555.1 uncultured Acidimicrobiales bacterium | reverse complement strand
CTGCTTCCGTCTACCGGACCAGGTTCAGGAAAATAAAATCAGTGCTAGTTTTAAACCCGGCGCGGCGTCGCCGGCCCAGAGGTCGACCACCGGCTCGCCGTCGACGGTGACACACACGCTGGCCCCGAGCTCGGCACCAGCCTCGAAGTTGGCCAGGAAAGCGTCACGCACCGGCGCGAACTTCTCGTCGCAATGGCCGTGTACCTCGGGATTGCGGGGGAACAATGATGTGTCGGCGTCACTCGTTGTGGTCATGGGATCCGATGGTAGCGAACGACCGGCGCGTGGGCAGATCGAGCCCCGCCTAGCATCGGGCCCCGTGACTGCACCGACGATCAAGGGCCCCCCGGCATGAGGGCCACGTTCACCGAAATCGCCCGGGACGGTGGTGCTCGCCGCGGGGTGGTACACACTGCCCGGGGGACGTTCACCACCCCGCGTTTCATGCCGGTCGGCACCAGAGGCGCCGTGAAACATCTCACCAGCACCGACCTCGAGGGTCTGGGTGCCGAGGTGATCCTCGCCAACACGTATCACCTCATGCTGCGCCCCGGGGCCGAAACCGTGGCTGCGCTCGGCGACATTCACGGTTTCGCCGATTGGAGCGGTCACGTTCTGACCGACAGCGGCGGATACCAGATCTTCTCGCTCTCGCCGAAGTTCGACGAGAGCGGGGCCACGTTCAAGTCGACCTACGACGGTTCCACCCATGTGCTCACACCCGAAAGTGCCGTTGGTGTGCAGGTGCTCATCGGGGCCGACATTCAGATGGTGCTCGACGTGTGCCCCTCGTCGGTCGCCGATCACGAGGTGGTTCGAAGGGCAGTCGACCTCACATCGCTGTGGGCCGGGAGGGGACGCCGGGCGTTCCTGGATCACCCCGATGCGGCCGTTCGCCAATCCCAGTTCGGAATCGTGCAGGGTGGCACCGACGATTCGCTTCGTGCCGAATCGGCCAACCGCATCGTTGAGCTGGGGTTCGACGGCTACGCGGTCGGGGGATTGTCGGTGGGGGAGGACCGCGGCGCCATGCTCCATGGACTCGAATCGTGCATGGACATTCTCCCGGCCGACCAGCCCAGGTATTTCATGGGTTTGGGAGATCCGGTGGGGATCGTCGAGTCGGTGGCACGTGGGGTCGACATGTTCGACTGTGTGCTGCCCACACGACTTGCCCGACACGGCACGGTGCTGACCGATGCCGGCCGATACAACCTTCGGCGCGCCGAGTTCGCGGCGAGCGATGATCCGATCGACGCGGATTGGGCCGACAGCCCGGCCTCACGTTGGTCGAGGGGTTATCTGCGCCATCTTCTCTCGGTTGGGGAGCCCACCGCAGCCCGGGTGCTCACCCTTCACAATGTGGGCTGGCTGCTGAGATTCATGGATCGAATGGCTGAGTCGATAACGGATGGCAGATTCGAGTTGTTCCGCGCCGAGGTGCATTCGATCTGGTCCTGATGCCCGGTGCGGTGTGTCGGCGTGGCGGCGAGATAGCCTGCCTTCGTTCCGTCGCTCCGAAGGCGAGTTTCACCAATGAGTTTCGTAATCCTACTGGTCTTGATGGGCGCGCTGTACGCGTTCATGATCGTCCCCCAACAGCGCAAGATGAAGGCCCACAATGCCCTTCTCCAATCGCTGCAGGAGGGTGATGTCGTGGTGACCAGCGCCGGTATCTACGGTGCGATCGCCGAGGTCGAAGACAACGTCGTCTGGCTCGAGGTGGCCCCCGACGTCGAGTTGAAGGTGCTGCGTTCGGCCATTGCCGACCGGGTTGAGAGCGCCGATGCGGACGACGATGACGATGACGATGACTACGAAGAAGACGAAGAAGAATCCAACGAAGAGGCCAACTGATGAGCAGACAGCTCTCCTACGCACTCGGCATCACGCTTCTCGCCCTGGGCGGGATTGTCTACACCATCGTGGGGGGCAACAGTCCGCTGCTGGGTCTCGATCTGCAGGGTGGGGTGTCGGTGGTTCTCGAGCCGGCCGAGGGGCAGGCCGTCGATACCAACGCACTCGACGAGGCCGTCAACATCATCCGCAATCGTGTCGACGGGCTCGGTGTGGCCGAACCGGAGATCACCCGCGACGGCCAGACCATTCTGGTGCAGATCCCCGGGGTCGACGACACTGCCCGTGCCCTTGATCTTGTCGGACAGACCGCCGAGCTTCGATTCCGCCCGGTCCTCGAAACCCAGAGTCCGGGCGTGGTCGCCGCAGCTCAGGACCTTGTCGACGGCAGGATCTCGAAACCCGACACAGAGACCGACGCCGAGTTCGCGGCGCGTGTTGCTGCTGCCCAGGCGGTCATCGACAAGTGGGCCACCACACCGGATGCCAAGGCGGCAGACCCATCGGTTCTCGACCTGGCCACGTCCACCGGCGGATCCGAGAGGCTCAGCCTCGGCCCGGCACCTCTCATCCAGGATCAGGCCAAAAATCCGGACAAGCGGCTCACCGGTGATTCGCTCCAGACCGCCAACGCCCAGTTCAGCGGCACGCAGGGCTGGATAGTCGCACCCACGTTCCGGTCCGGCTCCCCGGGCATCGACGACTTCAACGCGCTGGCCACGGAGTGCTTCAATCGCACTGCCGCGTGTCCATCCGGTCGGGTCGCCATCGAGATCGACGGCAAGGTCGTCACCGCGCCCACGGTTCAGGTGGCCTCATTCCAGCGTGATGCCATCACCATCTCTGGGTCCTTCGATGAGTCGAGTGCCAAGGATCTCGCCCTCGTTCTCCGGTTCGGTGCACTGCCGGTTGAGCTGGTGGCCCAGCAGAGTCAGGTGGTTTCGTCGACTCTCGGCTCCGATGCTCTGCGCGCCGGCGTCGTGTCGGGGCTCATCGGCTTGGCCCTGGTCGCCGTCTATCTGATCGCCTACTACCGACTCATGGGCATAATCGCCATTCTCAGTTTGGCGATTTCCGGATCGATGCTCTGGACCATCATCGCCTATCTGGGCACCACTCGGGGGCTGGCACTGACCCTCGCGGGTGTCACCGGCCTGATCGTCTCGGTGGGCCTGTCGGTCGATTCGAACGTGGTCTATTTCGAGAATCTGAAAGAAGATGTGCGAGGGGGGCGCACCATCAGATCGGCGGTCGATCGAGCGTTCCCGATCGCGTACTCCACCATCGTGAAGGCCGATATCGCCAGTCTCATCGCGGCCGGTGTTCTCTACTTCCTCACCGTGGGATCAGTCAAGGGATTCGCCCTCTACCTGGGTTTGGCAACAATTCTCGATCTGGTGGCCACCTATTTCTTCATGGGGCCGATGATTCGGCTCCTCGCCGCTAAGGCCGGCCTCTACGAACATCAGTCGAGATTCGGTATCCCCGCCTATGAGGAGGCAAAGTCATGAGCGTCTGGCGTGACCTCTACCGAGGCGACAATCGATTCGACTTCCCGAAGTTGTGGAAACGAGCGGCCACCGTCTCGGCGGCCCTGGTACTGATAAGCATCGGTGCACTGTTCATGCGCGGACTCAATCTCAGCATTGAGTTCGTCGGGGGCACCTCCTGGGAGGTGAGCGCCCCCAACATGTCGGTCTCCGATGCCAGATCCGTTTTCGCCTCCGAGTCGAGCGCGGCCTCCACCATCCAGACCGTCGGTGGCGACACGATTCGCATTCGGTCCTCGATTGAGGACACGGCCACGATCGACAAGATCCAAGCGGCGCTGGCCGAGCGGGCAGGAGTCACGTCAAACGACGTGAGCGTCACGACTGTGGGCCCATCATGGGGTAAGCGCATCACCGCGAAGGCCCGCACCGCGTTGATCTGGTTCTTCCTGATCGTTGCGGCCTACATCTCGATCCGTCTGGAGTGGAAGATGGCGGTCGGTGCCCTGGCAGCGGTGGTCCACGACATTCTCATATCCGTGGGCCTCTACGCATTGTTCCAGTTCGATGTCACCCCGGCCACGGTGATCGCCTTTCTCACGATCATGGGGTATTCGCTCTACGACACGATCGTGGTATACGACAAGGTGCGGGACAACGCGGCCCGACTCACGGGAACCGGCCGCTACACCTACACCGAGATGATGAACCTGTCTCTCAACCAGGTGCTCATGCGTTCGATCAACACATCGATCACCTCGGTCATCCCGGTTCTGTCGATGCTCATGATCGGATCGAGATGTAG
>CAZDYO010000294.1:0-4155 GCA_964509555.1 uncultured Acidimicrobiales bacterium | reverse complement strand
CCAAGTCACCCCCTGACCCCCCTTCCTCCTGGCTTTTCTGACGAATACGGACCGCTATGCGGTCCGTATTCGTCAGAAAAGCAGGGGGAAGGGGGGTCAGGTCATACGACGGGTCTGGATGGCGCGGCCCGAGCGGAACATCGCGGCGATGACGAGCCCGACAGCGAGCGGGAGAACGATCCCGAGCAGGCCGATCGACACCCATGGGAAGGTTGGGTTGGCGTCATAGCCGCTGTTGTTGCCGTCGTTGGTGATCGCCCAGTAGAGCAGGAGGCCGACGGGGATTCCCAGCACCGCCGCCAAGCCCACGTGGTAGGCGGACTGCACGCCCAGGAAACGCCGCCGCAGCGAAGGCGGTGCGCCCGCGGCCACCATCACACCGAGATCGCGATCAAGCTCCACCGCCGATAGCGCCGCAACGACTACGGCTATCAGCGCAGCGATCACCGACGCGGCCAACACGACCAGCAGAGCTTGGTCGGAATTGGACATCTCTCCACCGGATCGGTGCATCTCTGCATACATCGCACCGGATGAACGGGCCAGCGGCCCGAATGCCAAGCGAGAAGTGCCGCCGCTCGCGACCCACACGGCTGAGTCGACTGCTTTGCGGTCCGACTTGGATAGGTCCTTGGCGGCCACGACGACTGTGCCTGAGATTGGCGGCAGAGGCACCCCAGTGGCGGAGTGCGTCTCCGGAGAGACCCAGAAGAATGGCAACGCGACGCCGACCCTGTTGGGCCCTGGCTGCACGGTGTCAACTATCTCGAGGCCGTCGAGCGGCCGGGTGATGTTGGACGAGCCCCGATTGGCAACTGCAATCCCAATTCCTGTCGACGTGTCCGAAAGGTAGTGCCGAAGGCTGCCGGTACGGAATTCCATGCCGTCAGGCAAGGTCACCACCACCTTTCCCGAGGCCAGAGCCGATCGGGCAGCCGAGCCGAAGCCAAGCACACGAATCGCCGCTTCGTCGGCAACTCCCACCCGCCAGAAACACTGGTCGGAATCCGCTGGAGCGACACAGAGGTATTCCGTGGAAGCATCTCCCGCGACGACAGCTTCGGCCTGCGTTGCCCCATTGCCAGGGTGGAGGTAATTCGAGGGTGTCATCCGGATGGTTGAGACATCGGCTATGTCGATGGTCTCCCGAAGTGCGTCCACGATTCTCGCGGGCACCTCAGGGGCAACCGGGCCAGATGGCGAGGTGTGGTTGAGCACCAAGTAGTGCGGGTCGATGCCATCGCTCCAATTCGTCACATCGGAGCTGACCAACGCGGTGGCGGCTGCCGTCGGGAGGGCAATCGTCACCATCATCGCCGCTACCGCCGTGCCGGCCCTGGCCCGTTGGCGAGCCGAGTCCCGCACCGCCAGCCTTGCCACCGACCCGAGACGGCCCGCGCCTCGGCCCATGAACCCGATGAGCGGCCCGGACAACAGGGCCGCCCCGGCGAGCACCGCGACCGCCCCAAACACACCGACCAACACTTCGAGTTGAGACGGAGCTGCCCGATACTGCGCTCGGGCGAAGGCCACAACCAGGACAAGCCCGCCGCCTATTGCGGCCAGCCCCAGCGGCGCCACCCAACGAGACTGCGTACGAAAGGGAACCCGTCCGGCGAGGGCTGTGGTGACCGGCACCCGCGACACGGTGCGAGCCGGGAACCAAGCGGCAGCGATGGCACTGGCCAATCCGAGCAGGGCCGGACCAAGGACGTCGATCGGCGAGAACACAACATGGTCGATGAATTGCCCGGTAGCCGATCCGAGCAGATCGCGTGCCAGCCACACTCCGCCAAGAGCCACCCCGACACCCGAAACCACCCCCAGAGAGCCCAAAGTGATGGCCTCCACCAGCACCAGGACCCGTATCTGGATCGGCTCGGCACCGGGCGTGGCCATCTGGCCGAACTCGACGACGCGTCGCCGGGTGCCGACCGCGAACGCCGCCGCTGCAACCAAGGCCACCTCCAGCGCCAGCGCGGCAGCGACGAGCGTCGAGAGTTGGGCTGGCCGATTGGCCGGGTCGATCGTCGGAGTTTCCCGGTTTGGATATATGTCGGCAAACCCGAATCCCCTGCTGGGTCCCTGAAGGCCGGAACCGAACACTTCAATGCCGCCCCGGAACACGATCGGTTGGCCCCGCGCCTCCACGGAGTGCCTACGCGCCAGTTCAGTGACCTGCGCCCAATCCGCGGTGGCGGCGTCAAGTCGTCGAGCCAACTGAGGCCATTCTGACTCAGGCCCGATCGCACCAAACAGGGTCGCCGACGTTGCGAACGGCAACGGCAAGGCGTCGAACAGGGCCGGTGCGACGACCGCGATCTGCGCATCTCGTGACCCCGGACGAACCACCTCCCCCACAACCGTCAGGAGACCTACCTCCGGGACATCGAGAAGGCCGCCGATTCCAACCCCAGAATTGTCGGCGAGCGCCGGGCTGATGGCTATTTCGTCGTTGGCGATCGGTGCACGTCCGGTGCGTAAATTGGCAATTCCGGTGGTGAGCGGGTCGGAAAGGTCCAAGTCGTACACCTCCGTTCGGCATGCGAAACACAGTCGGACGCCCGCATGTCGATGATTCGACCACACCGACGGAACCGCCAACGCTTCGTCGACCACGGCGGCCAACTCAGTTGGTGACGGACCAACCTGATTGCCTTCGATGGCTCTGATGGCAGAATCGCGGATATCGATCTCGCGTCCACCGATTCCGTTCCGAGGGGTGTCGGCCTCAAGTGTTCGTGCGATCTCGGTATTGAGGAACATTCCCACGTCGACCGCCAAGTCGGCTGAGCCCAGCCGTTCGATCTCACGGTGTTCTGGCGGTCGGTCGGTCGTTCGACGGATGACTGCGGCCGCCGTGCCGGCCGCAACGGGAATCGCTATCAGCGCCACCACCAGCAGACTTCGCAAAGGGGCCTTCCACAGAGAATGTCTTGCGATTCTGAGGAGAGCCCTGAGCGCTGGGAGGTTCATCGACCGAGCTCCGCCAGGTCGACCGGCAGGTCGGCCCTGGTCGACACGCCGTCGATGCGGCCGTCACGCAGACGGACCACACGGTCGGCCCATGCTGCTTGCGACGGGTCGTGGGTCACCAGCAGCACTGCCGAACCGGAATCGCACCTCTCCCTGAGAAGACGCATCACTCCCTCGCCGGTGACCTCGTCGAGAGACCCTGTCGGTTCGTCGGCCAGCAGCAGTCGTCGCCTTCCCACCAACCCACGAGCGATGGCCACTCTCTGACGTTCGCCACCAGATAGCTCGTCGGGATGGGAGTCGATCATCGATCCGAGCTCCACCGCTTCGAGCGCCTCCACTGCCTGGCGGCGTGCGTCATGCAGCCGTACCCCATCGAGCTCCATGGGCAACGCAACGTTTTCGGCAGCTGTGAGCGTGGGCAGCAGGTTGAGGTCCTGGAAGACCACACCGACCGATTGCCTACGCATCGTGGCGAGTGCTCGTTGCGACATTCCGGCCAAGCTCACCCCGTCGACCTCAACAGTGCCGCCGGTCGGGGAGCTAAGCCCGCCGGCCACGTTGAGCAAGCTTGACTTACCCGACCCCGACCGGCCGGTCACCGCCACGAGTTCCCCAGCGGCCACATCGAGATCGATGTCGACCAGGGCATCGACCCTTCGTGCACCGGCACCGAGGGTAAACGAGATTCGTCGCATCGACAAGACGATGTCCGGCGAGGGCCGCTCACTGCTCTCGCCGTTGTCGGCAATGTGGTCGGTCACGGGGACGTCTCCTTCTGGATCGATCGATCGGCGCTCGGCTTCGATGGTTCGGCTTGGCCGATGGTGGCTCGGGGCCTGTGATCGACGCGGGTCTGGCCCTCGGCTTCGAGCCGGTCTTCAACAAGATCCAGCCAACGGATCTCGGCCTCGGCGAGCATCACCATGCGGTCGAGATTGAGGCGCCAGGCCATGGCCTCATCGGCAGAATCGGCCTTGAGAGCAGTGAGCGATTGGAGCGCGCGCATGGCGGCCAGCCTCTGGGCCGCCACCACCTCGAGCGCCGGTACGACAGCGGTGGCCAGCGCAACCAGCACTTTCATCGACACCTCGTCGCGAGTGGCAAGTGGTTGGGCAACCGGCTCAGCCATCCAAGCGTGGAGGGCCTCGCGCCCGTCGGCGGTGATCCGGTAGGCCT
>CAZDYO010000293.1:0-4158 GCA_964509555.1 uncultured Acidimicrobiales bacterium | reverse complement strand
GCCTCGAGTTCAGGCACCACCGGCGCATCGAGGTAGGACGAGACAGGCAGATTGAGATGGATCCGTTTCAAGGCCGCGCCGAGGTCGGGAAGCAGCGACGCGTCGGGTGTTCCGGTGGAAAGATCGATCTCGAACACTCCGGACGTGACGGGCACCCGCCAGTATCGGCCGTCGAGATTGCCCTTGGTGGACCTGATCGTGGTGCCGCGTCGTCGATCAGTGGTGATGACGGCATGGGCCCTGAGGATTCTCCATGCTTCGCTCACGGTGTTGGGGCTGACCCCGAGGTGGGCGGCCAGGGAGCGGATGGTCGGGAGTTGCTGGCCGGGCTGGATGAAACCCGAACTCACCAGGCTTCCGACCGCCATGGCGATGCCCGATGCGGTGGGCTCCTCGGTCGTCTCCTTGATCAGGTCGATCATGGAAACTTTGTATAGAACAAAGCTCGGCTTGTGTCCATCACAAGAGCGGACAATAATGGCGGTCGTTACACGTATTCGCAGCGGCGCCGCCGCCAGCGCACATTCGAGGAGGGGGCTCTATGTCCAGGATTGTCAAGGCCGCGATAGTTCAGACCGAGTGGACCGGCGACAAGGAGTCGATGATCGAGGCCCACGAGAAGTATCTCGCCGATGCCGCTGCCCAAGGGACCCAGGTGATGTGCTTCCAGGAACTGTTCTACGGGCCGTACTTCTGCCAGGTGCAGGACACCAAGTTCTACTCCTACACGGAGGCCATACCCGACGGCCCCACCACCAAGCGGTTCCAGGAACTGGCCGAGAAGTACGGCATCGTTCTCGTGCTCCCGATGTACGAACAGGAACAACCGGGTGTTCTCTACAACACCGCCGCGGTGATCGATGCCGACGGCACCTATCTGGGCAAGTACCGCAAGAACCACATTCCGCAGGTGAAGGGGTTCTGGGAGAAGTTCTACTTCCGTCCCGGCAACCTCGGCTACCCGGTGTTCGACACCGCGGTCGGCAAGGTGGCGGTCAACATCTGCTACGACCGCCACTTCCCCGAAGGCTGGCGAATGTTCGGTCTCCACGGTGCCGAGATCGTGTTCAACCCGTCGGCCACCAGCCGAGGGCTCTCGTCCTATCTCTGGAAGCTCGAACAGACCGCGTCGGCAGCCGCCAACATGTATTTCGTTGGCGCCATCAACCGGGTCGGCATCGAGGATCTCGGCGACAACGACTTCTACGGCACCTCATACTTCGCCAACCCGAGAGGTCAGTTCGTGGGTGAACCGGCATCGGATCAGAACGCCGAACTCGTCGTGCGGGATCTCAATCTCGATGAGATCGCCGAGACACGCGACCAGTGGGCCTTCTACCGCGACCGTCGTCCCGAGATGTACGGCTCCATCACCGAGGCCTGAGTTGACGACCAACGCCGAACTTCTGGCCCGGTACCGGGCGGTCCTGCCGTCGTTCGTCAACCCGCTCTACGGTGAACCGGTCTCGATCGATCACGGTGAGGGCGGCTACGTCTTCGATGTGGAGGGCAATCGGTTCCTCGACTTCTTCGGCGGTGTTCTCACCACCATGGTCGGCCACAACAACCCCGCGGTCACCGCCGCGGTACAGGCCCAGGCCGCCAAGGTGATGCACACCTCCACGCTTTACCTGTCGGAGCCGATGATCGAACTGGCCGAGCGCATCGCGGCGGTGTCGGGCATTCCCGACGCCCGGGTGTTCTTCACCACATCCGGCAGCGAGGCCAACGACACCGCCATTTTGCTGGCCACCTCGTATCGCAAGTCCAACCAGGTGTTGGCCATGCGCAACAGCTACCACGGGCGGTCCTTCACCGCCCAGGCCATCACCTCCCATAGTTCCTGGTCGTCCACCAGCCTCTCCGGGCTCGCGGTCAACTTCGTGCAGGGCGGATACCGGCTCCGTAGCCCGTTCCGTGAGCTCGACGACGAGGCGTTCACCGAAGCGTGCGTCGACGATCTCCAACAGATCATCGACATGATGACCGCCGGCGATGTGGCCTGCCTGATCGCCGAGCCGATCCAGGGCGTCGGTGGGTTCGCCAAGCCTCCGGCCGGGTTTTTCAGCGCCATGCACAAGACCCTGTCGAACTACGGGATCCTGTTCGTGGCCGACGAGGTCCAGACCGGATGGGGCCGTACCGGTGACAACTTCTGGGGATATCAGGCCCACGACATCGTGCCCGACATGATCACCTTCGCCAAGGGCGTCGGCAACGGAATCACGCTGGCCGGAGTGGTGGCCA
The DNA here is from genome assembly GCA_964509555.1 of uncultured Acidimicrobiales bacterium. Lineage (GTDB taxonomy): Bacteria > Actinomycetota > Acidimicrobiia > Acidimicrobiales > Aldehydirespiratoraceae > SZUA-87. Next base: position 1,911 of record CAZDYO010000293.1, on the reverse strand, counting down.
GGGCAGAGATCATGGACACCATCAAGGTCCACTCCTTCTCCACGTTCGGAGGTAATCCGCTGTCGGCCGCGGGTGGAATCGCCACTTTGAAGTACGTCCTCGACAACGATCTTCAGGCCAACGCCAAAGCCATGGGCGAGCGAATCGTGTCGGCGCTCCAGCCGGTTGCCGATCGCACCCCCTGGATCGCCGAGCTACGCGGCGCAGGTCTCATGCAGGCCATCGAAACCGTTCAGCCCGACTCCGTGGCGCCCGACGCCGGCCGGGCCACACAGGTTCTTGAAGAGTGCCGCAAGCGGGGCCTGCTGGTGGGCAAGGGTGGGCTCTACAACAATGTTCTTCGCATCACCCCGATGCTGAATGTGTCCTCCGACGAGATCGACGAGGGCATAGCTGCAATCATCGGGGCCATAGAGGCAGTCGACCAGTAATTTCCACAACCACAGAAGAACCAAGAGGGGGAGCGACCATGACGGTTCTCATCAAGAACGGAACAGTTATCACCTCGACCGGTGCCGATTCGGCCGAGGTGCTCATCGACGGCGAGACCATCGTCGCCGTGATCCAGCCCGGCACCGATCTTGCCGCGGCGGCCGAATCAGGTGCCGAGCGGATCATCGATGCCACGGGTTTGTATGTGATCCCTGGCGGGATCGACGGTCACACCCACATGGAGTTGCCCTTCGGCGGCACCGTTGCGTCCGACAATTTCGAGTCCGGAACCCGGGCAGCCGCTTGGGGTGGCACCACCACGATCATCGACTTCGCGGTCCAAAAGCAGGGTGAGAGTGTTCGCGACAGTCTCGAGCTCTGGATGGGCAAGGCCGAGGGCAACTGCGCCATCGACTACGGGATGCATCAGATCATCGGAGGGGTCGACGAGCAGTCCCTGAAGGACATGGATGCACTGGTCAACGAGGGCATCACCAGCTTCAAGTTGTTCATGGCCTACCCGGGGGTGTTCCTGTCCGACGACGGCCAGATTCTTCGGGCCATGCAGCAGGCCGCCGGCAACGGTGCGCTGATCATGATGCACGCCGAAAATGGTCTGGCCATCGACGTGTTGGCCGAGCAGGCCGTTGAGCGTGGCGAGACCGATCCGGTCAACCACGGCCTGGTTCGCAGGGCCGAGTTCGAAAGTGAGGCCACCCATAGGGCCATCCAATTGGCCAAGGTGGGAGCGGCTCCGCTCTACATCGTCCACCTGTCGGCCACCGAGGCCCTTGAGCAGGTGGCCATGGCCCGCGACAAGGGCGCCAACGTGTTCGCCGAGACCTGCCCTCAATACCTCTATTTCAATCTCGAGGACCATCTCGGCAAACCCGACTTCGAGGGAGCCGCCTACGTCTGCTCCACCCCGCTGCGCACCAAACACGAACATCATCAGGAAGATCTCTGGAAGGGTCTGCGCACCAACGATCTGAGCGTGGTGGCCACCGATCACTGCCCGTTCTGCATGAAGGATCAAAAGGAGCTCGGCCGCGACGATTTCCGGGCCATACCCAACGGCATCGGCGGGGTCGAGCACCGCATGGACATGATCTACCAGGGCGTCGCCACCGGTGAGATCTCCCTGCCCCGCTGGGTGGAACTGTGTGCCACAACACCGGCGCGCATGTTCGGCCTTTACCCGCAGAAGGGCACCATCCAGCCCGGCTCCGACGCCGACATCGTGCTCTACGACCCCAACCACGAGTGGACCATCAGCGCCGAGAACCATCACATGAACATCGACATGTCGGCCTACGAGGGGATCACCGTCACCGGTCACGTCCATTCGGTGATGTCACGCGGCCGCATGATCATCGAAAACGACACCTATCTCGGCAAGCCCGGCGACGGCAAGTACCTGCGCCGTGGCCTCTCGCAGTACCTCATCTGAGCCCAGCCAAACACAGGACGGAAAACCCG
>CAZDYO010000292.1:0-4174 GCA_964509555.1 uncultured Acidimicrobiales bacterium | reverse complement strand
TATTTACCTCCGGAGGTCGGGTGCTGTCGGTGACCGCGGTGAGCGCCTCGCTGAAGGAGGCAGCTTCGCGGGCCCATGAGGCGGTCGGGGTCATCGACTTCGAGGGATCACAGCACCGCGACGACATAGCGTTGGCCACAGCAGAGGTGAGCAGATGAGCAGTTACCGCGACGCAGGCGTCGACATCGATGAGGGCAACCGGGCCGTCAAGCTCCTGTCGGAGGCCGTTGAGTCCACCATGACCCCGTCGGTGCTGTCCGAGATCGGCGCGTTCGGCGGATTGTTCGCGGCCGATTCCCTCGGCCCCGGGAAGATTCTGGTGGCCTCCACCGACGGGGTCGGCACCAAGGTCGAGCTGGCGGCCCGTCATGGTCGGTGGCGCGGCGTCGGCATGGATCTCGTCAACCACTGCACCGACGACATCCTCGTGCAGGGGGCCCGTCCGCTGTTCTTCCTCGACTACATCGCCACCGCCAAACTCGTGCCCGAGATCGTGGCCGAGATCGTGTCCGGCATGGCCGAGGCCTGCCGCGAGTCGGGATGTGCTCTTCTCGGCGGTGAGACCGCAGAGATGCCGGGGGTGTACACCCCGGGCTCGGTCGACATCGCGGGCACGATCGTGGGGGTGGTCGACCGCAGCGATCTGTGGCCCCGTACCGACGAGATGTGTGCCGGCGATCTTCTGGTCGGGTTGGCCAGTTCAGGCCCCCACACCAACGGCTACTCGCTGATTCGCCGCCTGCTCGAGAGCCATCAGGCCGACGAGTCGATGATCGACGCCCTGCTGGAACCGCATCGCAGCTATCTGCCCCACATCGATCTGATGCTCGGGTCGGGTATCTCCCCCAAGGCTCTGGCCCACATCACCGGCGGTGGACTGTTCGAGAACGTTCCCCGTGTGTTGCCCGATCATCTGAGGGCAGAATTCGAGCTCGGCAGCTGGGATGTGCCCCCGCTGTTTCGCAGATTGGCGGCGTGGAGCGACATGCCCGACTCCGAACTGTTTCGTGTCTGGAACATGGGCATCGGTCTGGTTGTGGCCATGTCGGAGTCCGATGCCCGCGTTGCTGAGGGTCTGGGTCACCCGATCGTCGGCCGGCTCACCGAGCGCACCGACGACTCTGCGGTGTCACTGAAGGGTTCGTGGGGTTGACCACCCGTCTGGTTGTGTTGGCGTCGGGCACCGGCACCAACCTCCAGGCGATCATCGACGCCTGCTCGACCGGCCGACTTGATGCCCGGGTGGTGCACGTGATCACGAATCGTCGGGGTGTTCGGGCCACCGAACGAGCGGAGCTCGCGGGAGTGAGCCATCAGTGCTTACTGCTCGACGAGATCCGCCAGCAGGTCGAGAATCCTGTCGAGGCCCGGCGCGCGTACGACGCCGCGCTCGCCGCGGCCGTTGCATCGCGTCGGCCCGACCTGGTGATCCTCGCCGGGTGGATGCATCTGCTGTCGGCGGTGTTTCTCGACGTATTCCCTCGTCGCGTGGTGAATCTTCATCCGGCACTTCCGGGCACCTATCCGGGAGCGCACGCCATCGACGACGCCTGGACCGACCATCTTCGCAGCGGGCTCGACCACACCGGGGTCATGGTTCATCTGGTGCCCGATGAGGGCGTCGACAACGGACCCGTGGTGCTGAGCGAGCGAGTCGACATACTCGACACCGACACCAGGGAATCTCTCGAACAGCGCATACACGAAGTCGAGCATCGAATCTTCGTGGACGCCATAGACCAACTGATCCGGAACCGCGAATGACCGACTCGAACACTCACACTCTGCCCTCCGGGATCAGGCTCTGGATAGCCGGGGCCCGCCCGCGCACTCTTCCGGCGGCTGTCGTGCCGGTGGCGGTTGGTGCGGCGGTTGCAGTCGGACAATCACCCGACACGGCCTGGTGGAGAGCCGGCGCGGCTCTGGTGGTGTCACTGGCTTTGCAGATCGGGGTCAACTACGCCAACGATTATTCCGACGGCGTGAGGGGCACCGATGGCGGTGAGCGCGTGGGTCCATTGCGGCTCGTCGGGTCGGGGCTGGTGGGCCCGGCCGCGGTGAAGCGGGCCGCCATGATCTCGTTTGGTGTGGCGGCGGCGGTTGGTGCCGTCCTTGCTTTCGTTGTCGGCCCCGAACTGCTCGTTGTCGGTGCACTCTCGATGCTGGCCGGCTGGACCTACACCGGTGGTCCCCGCCCATACGGCTATCTGGGCCTCGGAGAGGTGTTCGTGTTCGTGTTTTTCGGTTTGGTGGCCACGGTCGGCACCACCTACGTTCTGCTCGAACAGATCGATGGCTTGTCGGTGCTGGTCAGCGTGAGCGTGGGGCTCTGGGCCACGGCGCTGCTGGTGGTAAACAACCTTCGCGACATTCCGGGAGATACCCGGGCCGGAAAGCGCACCATCGCGGTTCGTATCGGGGCCCGAAAGACCCGGATCGTGTTCGTGCTCATGCAATATGGCGCTTTCGGCACGGCGATCGTGGCCAACTGGACCAGCGGACGGGCCGCCGCCGCGGCCATTCTTGGTATGCCCTTCGCAATCTCGGCGATGAGATCAGTGGAGCGCGGCGCCGAGGGACCGGACCTCATTCCGGTGCTGGGTGCCACCGGCCGCGCGCAGCTGGTGTCGGGCTTGGCCATGGCGATCGGGCTCGGCCTCACCGGTTGACGCACCGAGTTGGCCGGCGACCACCGGAACCGCGGGAGCTACGTTGAACGGGTGGCGGTGATCAGCTGGGCGCCGGTGAACAGACGGCGCTCGACATCGTGGAATCCGGCCGCGAGCAGATCAGCCGACATGACCGACCAGTCGGGCAGGTAGGCCAGAGACTTGGGCAGGTAACGGTAGGCGACACCGTCGGACAGCAGCCCGCCGATCATCGGTACCACCTTGCCGAAATAGATGCCATGACCGAATCGAAGGAGCCGATTCTCGGGTTGCGCGGCATCGAGCAGTGCGATGCGACCACCCGGCCGGACGACCCTGGCCAACTCGGCGAAGAACTCGGGTAGGTCGACGAGGTTTCTCAGGGCGAACCCGCAGGTGGCACCGTCGACGGCACCATCGGGGAGGGGCATGCGGAGAATGTCGGCATGCAGCAACGGGGCGTCGGTGCGGGCCGCGGCAAGCATCCCCATCGACAGGTCGAGACCGATCGAAACACTTCCTCGACGCTGGATCTCGCGGCAGAGGTCGCCGGTGCCGCATGCCAGGTCGACCACCACCGAACCGGGCGGAAGCCCCAGGTCGCGAACGGTGCGGCGGCGCCAGCGCACATCGAGCCCGAAGGTCATGATGCGGTTGACCAGGTCGTAGCGCGGGGCGATCGAATCGAACATGGAACGCACGGCCCGGCGCTTCTCGTCGCCGGTGGGTAGCTCCTCGGGGTCGACCGTGACCCCTTCGTGAAGAATCGGTGAGTCCTCCGAAGCGTTCATTCCCCGGGCTTCACTTGAACCAGATCTTCTGGTAGGAGGTGCTCATGGGATGAAGGAGCAACGCCACCAGCGCGATGTCGAACATGAGGTTGATCGGCTGCGACAACGCCTGGCCAATTCCTGCGGCCTGGACAATGGCCAGGGTGATCACGAACGGGCCGAACGCGGAGACCACTCCGAGGCGGTACCCCCAGCGTTTCTCATTGGCGATTCCGTATGCGCCGGCGATCATGCCGACGGTGATCAGAAGAACCACGGCTGATCCGAGGATCGATGATCCGAACAGGGCCACATCGCCCACCAGTGAGAGCCGGCCGAAAAGGATGGCCAGGATGCCGTTGAAGTACATGAGCAGCTGGGAAATGTAGAGAGTCTGCGGCTGACGCGAATTGACCCATATCCGTTCGTTCATGGCCACCAGTATGGACCGCAGATCGGCGACCGCCTCACGTGAGGGAGGTCGGCCGGGTAGTCGGTGGGGATCAGCGGCGCTTCGGGTTGTTGATCACTTGGCGGCTGGCCCTCAGCTGGCCGCAGGCGGCGTCGATCTCGGTGCCGCGGTTGCGCCTGACGGTGGCGTTCACACCCTGCTGCTCTAGCTCCTCGCGAAACCGTTCGACACCGTCGCTGGGCGTACCGCGGGTGGGATACCCGGGCGTGGGGTTGAGGGGAATCAGGTTGACGTGGGCCCTCAGTCGGTGGCAGAGGGCCGCCAGTTCGCGGGCATCGTCTGGC
>CAZDYO010000291.1:0-4192 GCA_964509555.1 uncultured Acidimicrobiales bacterium | reverse complement strand
TTGCGACACATCACCATGGCATTGGCCGGGGTCGACGACAACGAGTTCGCTGATGTGATCAGAATGATCAGCGACCGCGACGAGGTGCTGCAGGTGTCGCCTGCTGCGAAGATGGACCCCAATTGACACATGGAGCTCATCGGTTCAGGACGTGATGGCGAGATATTCGACCTGGGCGACGGCAACGTTCTCCGCCGGTTCCGGGACGGCCGATCACAAGAGAGCGAGGCCGCTCTCATCACCCACCTTCACAGTCTCGGATATCCCGTACCCGAAGTGAAATCGGCAGATGGACCCGACATGATCATGTCGTTGGTCAAGGGGCCAACGATGCTCGATGATCTCGCCTCACACCCGTGGAGGCTTCGGACCCACGCCCGCACACTTGCCGAGTTGCAGCTCCGGCTTCACATGATCATGGCCCCCAAGTGGTTGCGCCACGTTCCCGGCTGGCCCGGTGAATCCATCCTTCATCTCGATTTCCACCCGGCCAACGTAATGTTGTCTCCGGACGGGCCGGTCGTGATCGACTGGACCAATGCCCATCAAGGCCCGGCCTGGCTCGACACCTGCTACACCGAGGTACTTCTTCGCACGGCCGACGTACCCGGCAACGCATTACTGAGAGCGATTTCGTCATCCGGCCGGACCAGTTTTCGTCGCGCCTACCGCCGGCACTACGGCGTCGTCGAATCGCCGTCCCGGATGCTGGCCGCTGCTGCCAACCGGTTTCTTGAAGATTCCAATATCAGACCCGGCGAGCGGGCGCGGGCCGAGCCAATAGCCGAAGCAGGTGCGTGAACCCCACAACGCACTCCCCCGCTCCTGTCTGAAGGTGCCCGAGGTGGTAGACCAACGGGATGGGGACCACACACCGATGACCGCGCTGGTCACATCCAATCCGCTTCGCGAGCAGCGTGACTGGCCGGCACCACCTGCCGAAATCGCCGCCTTTCACCGCCGTATGCCCGCCTACTCGCCCACCCTGCTGCTCGACGCTCCCGACCTGGCCTCGAATCTCGGCATCGGCCGACTCCTGATCAAGGCGGAAACGCGTCGCATGGGCCTGCCATCGTTCAAGATCCTCGGTGCCTCGTGGGCCACGTACAAAGCACTGTGCGCCCATATCGGCCGTGAGCCTGAGCCGTGGGGCAACATCAACGAGCTTGCCGCCAATCTCGCCCACCTGCGGCCGTTCACCCTGGCCACTGCCACCGACGGCAACCATGGCCGGGCCGTGTCGTTCATGGCCCGACTCCTCGGATTCAACGCCAGGATATTCGTGCCCCACGGCATGGCCCGGGCCCGCATAGAAGCGATGGAGGCCGAGGGCGCCGTCGTCACCGTGGTCAACGGCGACTACGACGACGCCGTCGAGCGTGCCGGCGAAGAGGCCGGCGAGAGTTGCATCGTTGTCTCGGACACCTCCTGGCCGGGCTACGAAACCATTCCTGCACAGGTGATCGAGGGATACACCACCATCTTCGCCGAGGTCGATGAGGCCATCGATGCCAGCGATCTCGATCACCCCGATCTGGTGGTCGTGCCCATGGGAGTGGGCGCGTTCATGTCGGCGGCGATCACCCACTACCGCTCCGGTGAACGCCGTCCTCTGATAGTTGGCGTCGAGCCCATCGGCGCCAACTGCGTGCAGGCGTCGGCGCTCGCCGGCGCCATCACCCACGTACCCGGGCCCCACCGATCGATCATGGTGGGGCTCAACTGCGGTCGCCCGTCGCTGATTGCCTGGCCCCGTCTCTCCGCCGGAATCGACTGGTTCGTCAGCGTCGACGACGACTCGGCTCGGCAGGCGATGCGCGATCTGGCCGGCGCGGCGGTGGTTGCTGGCGAGACCGGAGCCGCCTCGCTGGCCGGATTGGAGGCGCTGCTGAACGACGACAACGCTGCCGCCGAGCTACCGGACCTCAGCCACCGAACGGTAATGATCGTTGTCACCGAGGGAGCCACCGATCCGGCCGCATACGAGACGATCGTTGGCAGAAGCCACGACCGGATCGGCAGGGTTCTCACCGCGATCAGGCCATGACCACCTCGGCTATTGTGCGCAGATGACCCCGCCGCTCACGCCCATGTCGCTCTCGACCCTTCTGGGCCGTATCGATCACGAGTGGTCCACCCGCAAGAAGATCTTTGATCTGCCCAACGCCAGGATCTGGAAGCCGGATCCGAGTGTCGACCTTGGATTCGACTTTCTCGGACGCCGCTGCGCAACCCCTGTCGGTCCCGCGGCCGGTCCCCAGAGCCAGTTGGCCGAGAACATCGTCCTGGCCTGGTTGGGGGGATCACGGTTGTTCGAGCTCAAGACCGTCCAAGTGATCGACGACCTCGAGATTGCCCGGCCCTGCATCGACATGGAGACCATCGGCTACAACATCGAATGGAGTCAGGAACTCACGGTCGGCGAGAGCCTCACCGAATACACCAAAGCCGCCATGTTGCTGGAGATTCTCCGGAATTGGGAGCCCTTGGAGCCCTTCATCGGTCCCGACCCGGGGCCCCACGTGTTCGACATGTCCGTCGGCTACGACCTGGCTGGGATCAGCACCGACAAGGTTGCCGGATTCATCCGGGGAATGCGCGACGCAACCGTCGAGATGGATCGGCTTCGCCCGCAGATCACCGGGTCCTTCGCTCATCTAGCCGACCTCGAGTTCAACCCCCACATTTCCGACACGCTCACACTCTCCACATTCCACGGATGCCCCCCCGAGGAGATCGAATCGATCACCAAGCATCTGATCGATGTCCACGACCTCGATGTGATTGTCAAGCTCAATCCGACACTCCTCGGCTACGAGCGCGTGGCCGGGATCGTCAACGACGTGCTCGGCTACACCGATGTGTCGGTCAAGCGCGCGGCGTTCGAGGCCGACCTCCGGTTCGATCGCGGAATCGAACTCATAGAGGAACTCAACCAATACGCGAACGACCGCGGTCACCGTTTCGGGATCAAGCTCACCAACACTCTGGTGGTCGACAACACCAAGAAGTGGATGCCCGACGACACCATGTATCTGTCCGGCGCCCCTCTCCACGTGATCGCCTCCACGCTTCTCGCCACCCTGGCCGATGCCCTCCCGGGTCGCCTCGACATCCCCGGCCACGATGGCGATGTGATGGTCAGTTTCTCGGCCGGAATCACCAAGGACAATCTCGCCGACTCGATCGCCATGGGTGTCAACCCGGCAACGATCTGCTCCGACTTGCTCAAGCCCGGCGGCTACGGGCGGCTGGCCCCGATGCTGCGCTCATTCTCCAAGCGGGTGGCCGACGACGGCCACGCCGATCTGCCGTCATGGAAGGCGGACCGTCAACAAAGTGCCCTGGCCGCGGGTTTCAGCAGTTCCGCGGCCATGCACGTGGCCCACATCCGGGGCGAGGGCATCGGTGCCTACAACCTTGAGGGCAACTCGAAGCTTCCGCGTTCGGTCGACCACGACCTGGAGATGTTCGGGTGTGTTGCCTGCAACTTCTGCGTGACCGTGTGCCCCAATGACGCATTCTTCAACATCAAGAGTCTCGACGGCATGGATGGCCGTCAGCAGTATCTGGTGTTCGCCGAACTGTGCAACAACTGCGGCAACTGCATGACCTTCTGCCCGGAAAGCGGTGATCCCGCGGAGATCAAGCCCAAGCTATTCACGAATCCCGACGTCTACTCGGCCCGTTCCGGGCAGGGATTCCTGGTGGTCGACGGACAAGTGGTGCAACACCGATCAGAAGCGACCCAGGCCGATACCGTCCAGGCGCTCATCTCCTCCGACGCCGGCCTTCCCCTTCGACCGGGTGTCTAACCCTTCACCTCGAGAATGATCTTGCTGGCCTCGCCGGCTCGCAGCGTGTCGAATGCCTCTTCGTACTGATCAAGCCGGAAAAAATGGGTGATGACCGGGCTCACATCAAGTCCGGTGTCGAGCATGGCTGTGGCCTTGTACCACGTCTCGAACATCTCCCGCCCGTAAATCCCGGTGATGGTGAGTCCCTTGAGGATCGCCTGGTTGAGATCCACGGTCGCGGGTTCACCGAACAGACCCAACAACGCCACCGAACCGCCATGATTGACGACAGAGAACAGGTCAACGATCGCACCGGGGTGGCCCGACATCTCGAGCGCCACATCAAACCCCTCCGTCATGCCCAGCTCCGACATGACCGACCGCAGCGATTCCTC
>CAZDYO010000290.1:0-4196 GCA_964509555.1 uncultured Acidimicrobiales bacterium | reverse complement strand
CGGCACCAGTTCGTTGGATCTCCAGAACGCGGGAAGCCCCTCCACCCAGAGAGCTCCGAGGAGGGGTCCGGCCACCGAACCGAGTCCGCCGATCACCACGATCGACACCACCTTTAGCGAGTCCTGGACCTGGAACAGCGCCTCGGTGTACCGGATGTTGCGCACCAGATTGCCCAGGATGGCGCCGCCGAATCCGGCGATTCCTCCGGCCAACGCGAACGCGATGAGCTTCACGCGTGTGGGGTTGACCGTGTAGGCCGCGGCGGTGTCGGCGTTGTCGCGCACCGCGATGGTGCGGCGACCGACTCCGGAGTTGCGGAGGCGGGAAAGCAGCATCAGCACGATGACGAGACCGACAAGGGAGAAGTAGAAGAACGACCTTTGGTCCTTGAGATCGACACCCAGAATCGATCCTCGGTCGAACGCCACGCTCGAGCGGCCGTTGCTGAAGAACGGTCGGGCGTATATGTACTGCTGAGCAGCGATGGCGAACGCGAATGTGGACACGGCCAGCATCAGGCCGCGAACGCGCAACGCCCCGACGCCCACCAGGGCGGCGATGGCGGCGGTTGTGAAGGTGGCCACGACTATCGAGGCCACGGCCGGCACCGAAGGGGCGTGGAACTGCAGCAGCCTCGTGCTTCGCCAACCGATGTCGAGCTCGATGCCCCGCGTGAGCGCGGCCGCGGTGAGCGCTCCGATGCCGGCGAACGCCATCTGTGACAGCGACAACTGACCGGACCATCCGGTCACGACCGTGACCGATGCTGCACATATGGCGAATCCGACGATCAACGTGTAGGTGAGGAACTGCGATGACTTGATGTCGAGGAACGGGTTCCACTGGTGGGTGGCGGTGATGGCCACGGTGAGGGCGAGCAGAGCCACCATGGCGATGCGTGACATGTGGCGGATCCACCAGATCGACTTGAGGGATTCGGGCACGGGCCGAACCTTCGGTGCGAACGCGATCACACTGTTGTCGCCGCCACGGCTCTGGAACCACAGCGCAAACGCAACCCCGACGAAGATGAGGAAATCGATCAGGCCGGGATCGTTGAAGAAGTTGAAACCGATGAGGTTCTGAACCACGCCGATTCCGATACCGGCGATCATCGCGCGAGGGAACGACACCATCCCCGCGATCACCGCGGCCGCCAGCGCTTTGGTGAGGGTGAAGGGCCCGAGATTGGTCAGACCGCTCACGCCCCCGCCACCGCTGAGGAGGATCATCGACAGCGTCGAGAGCAAACCGCCGATGGTCCAGACGAACGTCGACACGATCTTGGGGTTGATTCCGGACAACCGGGCCAGGTCGGGGTTGTCGGCCGACGCCGTGACCGACTTGCCAAAGGTGGTGCGATTGAGAAGCAGGCCGAGAGCGAGGGCCACGAGAGGCACCAGCACCATGATCGACAGCGACGAGCCCGTGACCCGGATGTCGATCCATCGGAACTTGCTGCCGACGGCCACGGGGTAACGGCTCTGGGTGCCCTCGACAGCAGGAAAGGAGGCCACCACTGCCCGCATGAGTTGAGCTATGCCCACGGTGGCGACCAGCAGAATCACCCGCGGGCTGTTGAACAGGCGCCGCACCACGATCAGCTCGATGATCGTTCCCACCAGAGCTCCGACCACCAGCGACACGCCCAGCGCGATCCAGAACGGGAACGACCAGTTGATGATCATGAGGGCGAACAGCACCGCGCCGGGCAGCCCCATGTTTCCGACCGCGAAGTTGATGACCTTGGTGCTCCGGTAGATGAGCACGATGCCCATGGCCAGCAACCCGTAGACGAGGCCCGATGCGATACCGTCGAAAACGATCTGGCGGACTACCCAGGTGGCCAACATCGGCGTCATCCGCCCTCCTGACCCAGGAAGACGGCTCTGGCCAGATCGTCCCGCTCGGCGAGTTCGGCCGCGGGACCTTCGAATCTCACCTGTCCCTTTTCGAGGAACACGGCCCGGTCGGCTACCGCGAGCGCCACGTTGAGTGACTGTTCGACGAGGATCATGGTCTGGTCGGCGGCCTTGAGGGCGTCGATCATCTCGAGGAGGTCCTGCACGATGGTGGGTGCCAATCCGAGGCTGAGCTCATCGATGATCAACACCTCAGGCTCGTGGAGCATGACCCTGGCCAGCGCCAACATCTGTTGTTGCCCACCGGAGAGGTCGCCGGCCATGACGTCGAGCCGGTCGGCCAGCGGGGGAAACAGTTCGATGACCTTGGCGATCCTGCGTTCGACATCTGCCTTGTCGGAGCGGTACCTGTAGGCCCCCATCACCAGGTTGTCGCGTATCGACATTCCGGTGAAGGTGCCGCTGCCGCCGGGAAGCATCTGGATACCGAGCTCGCCGCGTTGTTCGGGAGTGGCGAAAGTGATGGTGTGGCCGTTGAGGCGAATCACCCCACGTTCCGGGGTTTCGAGCCCGGTGACCACTCTGAGAATGGTCGACTTGCCGGCGCCGTTGGTGCCCAGAAGAGCCAGGGTCTCGCCTCGCTTCACCTCGAACGACAGATCGAACAGGATCTGTACCTGGCCGTAGCTGAAATCGATGTTGTGGACCTGGATCAGAGGGAGCGATCCGGCCTCGGCGTGGGCTCGCCGCTCCTGTTCCCGTTGTTCTTCCCGGAGTTCGGCCACCACCAGCGAAAGGTCTCGCCGTAGGCGTGAGGAGCCGCGGATCACATAGAAGCCACCAATCGGCATCGAGATCATGGTGAGGGTGATGATGGCGGCCTTCTCACCGATGCTGTCCTGCAGAAAGGCGGAGATCAGGCCGCCGCCCACCCCGCCGATGGCGAACATGAAGAAGGTGATGATGGCCGTGCCCATACCCCGGAGCCGGTACGGCACGACACTCTGCACCGCGGGTTGGACCATGGCGAACGCCGATCCGAGGAAGGTGGCGTTGACCGCTCCGACGATCGCGAAAAGGGCCACGTTGGGCATGGAGTATTGGATCGGCACCAGCACGGTCGCCGGCAACAGCAGCAATCCGATGATCCTCAGGGCCCGGTCGGGATCGGTCCTGAACGTGGAGTCGAAGCGTTTCCCGACCCAAGGCAGGAAGATGATCAGCAATGCTCCGGTGGGGGCAGTGGCGAGGCCCCGCTCCCATGCGGTGAGGCCGAAGTGCTCGTCGAGAAAGAAACTTTGGATCGATTGCGCCGGGAACAGGGCGAACCCCATCGCCGCGAGCGCGATGGTCATGAATCGGATGGTGTCGATGCGCCAGATGCGCGCCGCCGCCGCCTCAACCGAGATCGGGATCTGACTGGCATCCTCGAGCTTGCTGCCGAGAACGTCGTCTTGTTCCCATTGGCCCCTTTGGGGTTCGGGGAGGCGGAACGCGAACATGGCCATCACGGCCACCGGGACACCGAGAACGATGTAGGCCCACCGCCAGCCTTCGACACCACCTGCGAGTGCGGCTATCCCGCCCACCAGCACGGGGCTGATGGCCGCGAACACCCGGCCCATGCCGGCGTTGAGCGCATACATTCGGCCACGAATCTGAATTGGGTAGGCGTCGGCGAGCATTGTCGAATTGACAGTGATGTTGCTGGATTTCGAGATCCCCGAGAAGAAGCGCCCCCAGAACAACATGAAGGCGTTGACGGAGACTGCGGTGAACACGGCGAACGACGCGAAGGCGACGCTCGCGAAGCCGACTATCGGGCCCCGCTTCACACGGTCGGCGAGCCATCCGAGAGGTCCGGCACCGAGTACGAAGAATGCGACCGATGCCACCGAGAAGAAGGTGATGGTTCCGTTGGACACTCCGAAGGTGTCGGCTATGTCGGGGCCGAGGATGTTGATGGCGGCGCCTTCGAGCTCGTCGAGGGAGTTGACTATCGCGAGGACCACGAATGTGTAGAGGCCGCCCTTGACCAGCCCCTCCCTCAGCGCCATCGATTCGTCGCCAACCCCGGGTAGTAGATCGTCGGCGAAGAGGATCTCCTTCGAGCGTTCTCGTTGGGCGGCTTGACGGGAGGCTTCTTCTTCGAGCACCGATGCCGTGAGCGAGGCCGCGTTCACGGCATCGTTCGGGGTGTCGCTCACTTGTCGGGCCCCCTCTCTGGTCGAGCGGGCTAGACGTTAGGTGTTCCGGCGATCAGGTGACAGTTCGTGCCGGCTTTTCGCGGCCGGTCAGTGATCGCGGGGATCATCGTTGGCCGTTCGCGCCAG
>CAZDYO010000289.1:0-4202 GCA_964509555.1 uncultured Acidimicrobiales bacterium | reverse complement strand
CGCCCAGGGGGTGATCCAGCGGGTCGCCGACGAGTTCTGGAACGATCCCGAGTGGGGCGGCGACGAACTGATGGAACGCCCCGAGGTGTGGGGCGTGCAGGATCTCGGCGCCTCGGGCATTGCCATCAGGCTGGTGGTCAAGACCGAACCGTCGAAACAGTGGTCGGTGGAGCGTGAGCTGCGCCTGCGCCTCAAGGAATCACTCGACGCCGCCGGCATCGAGATTCCCTTCCCGCAGCAGACCGTGTGGTTGCGTGGCGACGACGACGAGGCGACCGGTGTCGAGCCGCATCCCGACGCGTTGGTCACCCACGAGGTGGTCGGCACCCACACCGAGGAAGTCTCCGATTGACCCCGGTTCAGTAGCGGTCGCCGCGTTCGGCCACCGTCACCGGCGGGTCGGGGTAGTTCATCGAGGCGCTCAACTCCTCGTCCGACATCGCCACCACCGCCTCCCAGAGTTCATCCGGGTATCCCATCTTGGGCTTCGAGGGGTCGATGGCCGGCTGCGGCACCGATCCGGGAGTTCCTTCGGGATCGGCGGGGGGACTGCGATAAAGGGAGAGCTCCTCGGCGGAGATGCCGGCCAACTCCACGACCTCGGGATCGATCCACAAATCGGCGGGAACCGGGGCGTGCGACCATGCCATTTCCAGGGTGAGTCCCTCCGGCCCGGCGAAGTAGATCGACTGGCACATGCCGTGATCGATCGGGCCGAGGACGTTGACTCCGTGGCTGCGGATGCGGTCGCGCATCTTGAGCAGGTCGTCGAGGGTGTCGGCCCTGAACGCCACGTGTTGCATGGTGCCCGGTGCCGACGGGTCGCCGGCCGTGCCCGCGTGGGTGACTCCGGGTACTGCATCGATCTCGTGGTTGGCTTTCATGTCGACGAATGCGAGCAGGCAGGCATCGTCGAGTTGCAGGAAGGCGTGCCAGGCGTCGAGGCCGTGCATCCAGTAGAGGCCGACCAGTTCGGTGCCCATCACCTGGGTGAAGAACTCGATCTGGCCCTTGATGTCGGCGGTTGATATGGCCAGGTGGTGGACTCCGGTGGGGTGGCTCATTGCGTGTCTGCTCCTTCGATCTGGAGGCGGCACCAGTCGGCCACCACGGGCGAGTATTCGGCGGTGTGGAACATCATGAGCTGATGGACCCCGCCGGGGTGTTCGTGGACCTGCACCGGACCGCCCACCATCGAGGCGACGTAGCGCACGGTGTCAGGGGTGGCGATCGGGTCGTTCTCGCCGACGGTGAACAGGATCGGCTTGGTGTTGTCGGCCGGCATGACGGGAGGGTCGTAGGTGTAGAGGCTGGCGTAGGAGGCCAGGTCGAAGTACCAACTGTTGAGAGGGTCGGTTTCTTTCTGCTCGAGCGCTCCCGGGTAGCCGTAGTCCTTGTCGATGTCGATGAAACGCCGGATGTCGAAGCGGGCGTACTCGCCCACCTCGGCCAGTATCCGCTGCCCATCGGGGGTGCGCCACGGACTGTCGAGAGCCGCCTGCGTGCCGGGCACCGCATAGCCCATCAGCACCGCAGCCACGATCCGCTCGGATGCTCCGAGCACGGCGTAGGCGGGCATCACCCCGAGGCTCGATCCCTTGGCCACCACTGGCAGGCCGGTGAGGTCGTGGATGTGTTCGGCGAGAGTGGCGCAGGCATCGACCCATTCACTGACATGGAACCGGCCCTGACGGCTGTCCATGGCGCTGCGTCCGTGACCCGGAAGGTCGATCGACCACACGTCGATGCCCTTCTCGGCGTGGTGGGCACAGAACCCGTCGTAGATGCCGCCGTGTCCACCCATGCCGTGGATCACGATCATGGCGTGATCGGCATCGGACCCCTGGTATCTGTAGACAAAGTTGCCATCGACGATGTGTTCTGTTCGTTGCATCGAATCCCCCGGTTCGATCCAGACCTTAGGTGATGAGCGACCGGGTTACCTCGCCGAGATTGCCCACACCGCACAGTGCCATTGTGCGGTGGAGGCCGCTCTTGTAGAGGTCGAGGACGAAGTCGACTCCCTGCTCGCCGGCGGCCCCGAGGGCGTAGAGGTAGGTGCGGCCGGCCATGACCGAGTCGGCGCCCAGGGCGCGGGCCTTGAGCATGTCACTGCCGCGGCGCGAGCCGCCGTCGACGATGATCTCCACGTCGCCTCCGACCGCCTCTCGGCACGGTTCGACAAGATCGATGGTGGCGGGCGCGCCATCGATCTGACGTCCACCGTGGTTGGATAGGCAGACGGCATCGAAGCCCACGTCGCGGGCGATCACGGCGTCTTCCACTGTTTGGATTCCCTTGACGATTATCGGGCCGTCCCAGATCGATCGGAACCATTCGAGGTCGTCCCATGACAGGTCGATCCGAAACTGGCTGTTGGTGAACTCGGCCAGGCTGACCGCGGTGGAGCCGTCGTTGCTGCCACCGCTCGACAGGTTGGCGAACCGGATCGGTTCGCTTCTCGCGAACTTCCAGGTCCAGCCCGGGTGGCGGATGCCGTCGAAGATCGTGTCGAGCCCGATCTTGGGGGGCAGCGAGAAGCCGCGCCTCACATCGCGTTCGCGTCGCCCCAGCACAGCCAGGTCGACGGTGAGGATCAGCGCCTCGTAGCGACACGCGGCGGCTCGCTCAACCATTTCCTTGACCAACCCGCGGTCGCGCCATGTGTATACCTGAAACCAGAGTCGGCGCTCTCCATCTCCTCCCCAGGTGACGCTGTCGGAGGCGTGGGCCACCTCCTCGATGGATCTGGTCGACAGCGTGGACAGTCCGTAGGGCACACCGGCTCGGGCCGCAGCGCGGGCCACCGCGAGTTCGCCTTGGGGATCGGCGATTCGAGTGAACCCGGTGGGGGCCAGGATCAGCGGCATCGGCGATGGTCTTCCGAGAATGATGGCCGAGGTGTCGATCTGGGACAGGCCCCGAAGCACCCGTGGCCGTAGGCCGATCTCGCTGTAGGCCCGCTGGTTTCCGGCGAGCGTGATCTCGTCTTCGGCCCCTCCGTCGATGTAGTCGAAGACCCCACCGGGCAGACGGTGCTTGGCCAGCTTTCGCAGGTCGGCGACGTTGGCCACCGTGGTCAGTCGCCTGCGGTCGGAGTTGGTCTCGAACCGGCGGAATTTGAGCACCGATCGAAGCGTGTCGAACATCAGGCCTCCCGAGCGTTGCTTCTCTGTATGGCACGGTCGTCGGTGCCCAGGTAACTCGCTACCACAGCCGGGTTGCTTCGGACATCGTCGGGCTCGCCGTCGGCGATGACCTCGCCCGATTCGAGACAGTAGACACGGTCGCTGATGCTCATGATGAGTGGCATGTCGTGTTCGATGATCAGCATTGAAGCGCCGAGTTCTCGGCGAATCTCGACCAGTAGGGGACCGAAGGCTTCGGTTTCTCGTTGGGCCACACCCGCGGTGGGCTCGTCGAGGCAGAGAACCTGGGCATCGACCGCGAGTAGGCCCGCCAACTCGACGATCCGGCGGGTGCCGGTCGACAGGTCGGAGATATAGGAGTCGGCAAAACGGCCCAGCCCCAGGAAATCGATCAGGTCGGCGGCATCGGCTGCCTGCCTGCGCTCGGAGGAGCGGTTGAGCAGCAGGGCGGTGGATGTGAACGAGGAGTGATGGCGGGCCTCGAGAGCCACCTGGATGGTCTCGCGTACGGTGAGTTCCGGGAAGAGCGCAGCCGTCTGGAACGTGCGACCCAACCCGCATCCGGCACGTCTTTGTGGTGTGAGTCTGCTGATGTTGCGACCCATGAGCCTCACGGAACCGGTCGATGTCACGAAACCACCGATGGCGTTCATGAGCGTCGACTTGCCGGCACCGTTGGTTCCGATCAAACCGACCATCTCGTTGCGGCGGACCTCAATGCTTACGTTGCTGACCGCGTAGTTGCCGCCGAAGTGAACGGTGATGTCGTCGGTCTGCAACACCACGTCGGGAACGTGGCCCCGGTGCTCCTGGCGGGTGATGGCCGCTGGTGGGGTGACCGACGACTTGGTGATCTCCGGCATGTCGAGGCGTCGTTCGGCGAAGTCGATGAGCGTGCCCCGAAAACCGTAGGCAATCTGTACGAACCCGCCGGGGAAATACATGAGGATCACCAGCAGGCCGATGCTGGAGGTGAACAACGGCACCAGTTCGTTGGATCTCCAGAACGCGGGAAGCCCCTCCACCCAGAGAGCCCCGAGGAGGGGTCCGGCC
>CAZDYO010000288.1:0-4215 GCA_964509555.1 uncultured Acidimicrobiales bacterium | reverse complement strand
GGCTGACACCTCGCCGGTGGATCCCGATGTCGTCGACTTGGGGATTCTGATGGAGTGGATGGACTCAAAGGGCCTCGGGTCGGGCCCGATCAGCGACACAAGCACTCTGCCGGGGGGTACCCAGAACATTCTCCTGCGGTTCAGCCGTTACGGACATGACTACGTGCTTCGTCGCCCTCCGGTCCACAAGCGTTCCAACAGCGACCAGACCATGCGTCGAGAATCTCGGATTCTTGCTGCCCTCGCCGACACCGCGGTGCCCCACCCGGGGCTGATCGCGGCCGAACCCGACGAGTCGGTGATCGGTGCGGCGTTCTACCTGATGGAGGTGGTCGAGGGTTTCATCCCGGGTTCCGGCATGCCCCGGCTCCACGCCGGTGATCCAGAGATCAGGTACCAGATGGGGATGTCCTTCGTCGATGCGGTCGTGGCCCTCGGGGAGGTCGATCACGAAGCGGTCGGATTGTCCGACTTCGGCCACCCCGACGGGTACCTCGAGCGTCAGGTGCCGCGCTGGAGGTCACATCTGGAGTCCTACTCGAAGCTTGACGGCTACCCGGGCCCCGACATCCCGCACCTGAAGGAGGTCGGCGATTGGCTCGGCGCGAACCGGCCGCCGACCTTCCAGCCGGGTCTCATCCACGGCGATTACCACCTGGGCAACGTCATGTTCAGCAACGACGGCCCCGAGGTGGCGGCGGTGGTCGACTGGGAGTTGGCGACCGTGGGTGATCCACTTGTTGATCTGGGCCTCGTCATGGCGATGTGGCCCGATGCTGGCATCGGCTCGGCTCTGATATCGATCGAGCCGTGGGACGGGTTCCCCACGATTGATCAGTTGGTGGAGAGGTACCGGGTCGGATCGTCACGAGACCTCTCGATGATCGAGTGGTACGGAGTACTCGCCTGTTTCAAGACCGGCATCATTCTCGAGGGCACCCACGCCAGGGCGATAGGGGGCAAGGCACCCATGGACATCGGCAACATGCTCCATTCGGTCACGGTGGGGCTGTTCGAGCGAGCAGTGGCCATCATCGGGGGGCTTACCTGAGCTGGGCGTGGCTCTCGTGGCCGGCATCGGGTGTCTTGGCCGAGGTGATCAGTGAATGAACCCTCACGGGTTCGTCGAATCCCTTGAGCATTCGCCGACCCGCCGACTCGCTGATGACGGAGTTGTGGCCCACCAGGGAGTCGTCGATCAGTACTTCGCCGGGTACGGCCGCGGCCACAAGACGTGCGGCCAGGTTGACCACCGGTCCGAAGTAGTCGCCATGGAGGTTGACGAGGTCGCCCATGGCCAATCCGCCGCGCGGAACCACGTGACGATCGGAGTAGGAATGCATCATCCCGAGGGCGAATGCGGCCGCGTCGGCTGGGTCTTCGGACACGAACATCACCTCGTCGCCGACCAGCTTCACCACGCGAGCGTTCAGCCCGTGGGCCAACTCGTGGGCCTGTGACTCGAAGCGCTTCACCAGGTCGACGATCTCGCCGGGGCTGAGAGTCTGGGACAACGAGGTGAAACCGACCAGATCGACGAATCCGACCGCCATGAGAACAAGTTCGCGATGCTGCACGCTCTGGGTCCGTCTCTGTCGCATGGCCGCCTGACGAAGGTGGTGGCGAAATGCGGTACCGAGATGTCGCCCCATCTCCAGACCCAATATCGAGGCAGCAAGATTCAGTTGAAAGTGTTGTACATAGTCGGTCGTGCGACTCTCAGGCCCCTGGACATGACTGGCCACGGCGGCCTCCGCAGTTGTGGCCAGTGAGGTGCCGGCAACGTGAAGAACCTCGATCCCCTCGTTGTCCTCAAAAGAGTCGCTCCGGGACGATCGGAGGAACTCGACCAAGGCGATGTCCTGTTCGTTGAACAGAACATCGTGAGGCGTGGGCGTGAGAATCCCCAGATGATGGAGGTTGTCGACCACCTCCTCCAGCGGCATTCCGATGGCCTCGGCCATGTCGCAGGCGCTCAGGTGGTCGCCGCGACCGAGTACGAAATCGGCGACGTGGGTTGACGCCTCCTCCATGTCGTCGGGCAGGTCCGCGGCGTCGACCCCCTCGGATATGAGCAGCTCCCTTATCCGCTCTCGCTGCCGTTCGAGGTCGTCGGTCATCCCCTCGACGGTATATGACCGATGGGTTGATGGCGCATCGAAGCCCAGGCGGGTTCAGCCGACAGCGTCGAGGATCCTGCGCATGATGTCGGCATCGATGCGGCCGACCACGTCGAGGGCCCCCATGTTGTCGCTGACCTGCTCTGGTCGCGAGGCGCCGGTGATGACACTCGACACCCTGGGATTTTTCAGGCACCACGCCAGCGATAGTTGTGCCAGTGAGCAATCGAGTTCCTTGGCTATCGGCACGAGACCGCGAACCTTGGAGTTGCGGGATTGGTCGGTGATTATGTCGGCCAGCCAGCCGTACCCCTCGACTGTGGCCCGTGACCCCTCCGGAACACCGTCGAGATACTTCCCGGTGAGGACTCCCGAAGCCAATGGACTCCAAGTGGTGAGCCCGAGACCGATGTCGTCGTAGAGCCGGCTGTATTCCTTCTCCACCCTTCGCCGTTCGAGGATGTTGTATTGGGGCTGTTCGACTATCGGTTTGTGGAGGTGGTGGCGCTCGGCGATTTCCCAAGCGGCCCGGATCTCGTCGGCAGTCCATTCCGAGGTTCCCCAGTAGAGGGCCCGGCCCGACGCGATCATGTCGTGCATGGCCCACACCGTCTCCTCGATTGGTGTCTCGGGGTCGGCACGGTGGCAGTAGACAAGGTCGACGAAGTCGAGGCCGAGACGCTCGAGCGAGGCGTCGATGCCCTGCATCAGGTACTTGCGATTGAGGGTGAACTTCATGTTGACGGCGTCGTGGATTCCCCAATAGAGCTTGGTCGACACGACGTATGACCAACGCGGCCAGTTCTGCTGCGCGAAGACCTTGCCCATGATCGTCTCGGATGCCCCGCCGGCGTAGGCCTCGGCGTTGTCGAAGAAGTTGACACCGGCATCGCGGGCAATCTCCATGCAGTCGGTTGCCAAGCCGGTATCGAGTTGATCACCAAAGGTGACCCACGATCCGAAGGACAGCGATGAGACCTTCAGCCCCGACCCTCCGACTCGTCGATATGTCATTTCGGTCATGTCACGGCCTCCGTGGAAGTGAGCTCGGTAAGTTGCATCCTGCCCCGCCACTGGCGCCACCGCCAACCGATGCGCGAACGGCGAAGGGTGGAGACGGTGGTCCTGTTCGCGATGTCGAGGTTGATATCGATCAGACACCCGCAGCATCGGCCAGATCGGTGATGGCCGGCTGAATCCGTTCGGCGATGTTCCAGACGTCGTCGACGATGTCCGGGCAGGAGATGAAGCCGAAATCGACTCGATCGCGATAGCTGACCACCGAGAGGTTCACCCCCGAGCCGTAGAGCAGGGGGCCGAGTGGGTACATGGCCCTGACCCGGGCCCCACGTATGAACAGATCGAACGGTGGACCGGCCACGTTGGAGACAATCAGGTTGAACACCGGAGGTATCCGTTTTTCAAGCCCGGCGAGCGTGACTGCTCTGGCCGCCAGGTTGATGAGGAGAGGCGGGGTGGCGTCGGTGAGGTTGATCGTGTGGAGTTCCGACAGATCGGTCCTCATCTCCTTGGCACTTGACATTGAGTCCTGGATCGCTTCGAGCCGGTCCAACGGATCCGCGATGTCGGTTCCCAGTGAGGCGAACATTGCGGCCACCTTTGTGCCGACCTCCTTGTCGCCCTCGGCTCGGACGGATGTGGGCACCTGGGCCACCAGGGGGTCTGCCGGCAATTCACCCTTGTCGAGGAGATATGAGCGCAGGGCACCGCCGCAGGTGGCGAGGATCACGTCGTTGACGGTGGTGCCGGTGGCGTTCTTGATGGCCTTGATGGTCGTGAGGCTTCCCACGGCGTGCGCAAACTCGCGAAATCCGGTGAGCCTGCCGTTGATCCGTGATCTCGGGGCTTGGAACGGCTGCTTGGGGGTGATGTCATCGAATGCATGCCGTACCACGGCCGCGGTCTGTCGGATGGTCTGATCGGCCACCTGGGCCGATCTCAAGGGCCAAGTGACCAGCGACCCGGCCAGCTCGGCAGCCATGCGGATACTCGTCGGTGGAGGTTCGGGCCGGTAGGGCGGAGGGTCGGGGTCGGGAGCCGGCTGCGGTTCCAGGTCGTAGAGGATCGTGAGCAG
>CAZDYO010000287.1:0-4219 GCA_964509555.1 uncultured Acidimicrobiales bacterium | reverse complement strand
ACCACCCGTGGGCAGTGGGAGGACTACGCCGAGGGGTGGAGCAACTGGGCGCCGCTGCTCGAGGAGTGGCTGGGCGATGCCACCCAACGGATGCTCGACATGGCGGGCGTGACCGAGGGAACCCGCGTGGTCGACGTTGCCGCTGGTGCTGGTGGCCAAAGCGTTGCTGCCGGCGTTCGGGCCGGCGCCACCGGATCGGTGCTCGCCACTGACCTGTCTCCGACCATCCTCACCTACGCCGCGAAGGCCGCTGCCAATGCTGGTCTCACAAACTTCACTACCCGTGAACTCGACGGCGAGAAGCTGACCGAACTCCCCGCGGGTGTGTTCGATGCGGCCATTTCACGGGTGGGGTTCATCTACTTCCCCGACCGGCACGCAGCGCTCACCGGCATCCATCATGCACTCCGTGACGGAGGCAAGTTCGCCACGGTTACCTACTCGACGGCGGCCACCAACGAGTTCTTCTCGATCCCGGTGAAGCTGATCCGCGAGGCCGCTCAGCTGCCGGCTCCGCAGCCCGGACAGCCCGGCCCGTTCAGCCTGGCCGACCCGGCGGTTCTCGAGGGTGAGTTGATCGCCGCCGGTTTCCACGATGTGGAGGTTCAGGTGGTGGACGCTCCGGTGAACCTGCCGTCGGCCGCCGAATGCGTGCGCTTCGAGCGTGAGTCGTTCGGTGCGCTCCACCAGATGCTCGGTGGACTCGACCCGGATGCCCGTGAGCAGGTGTGGGTCGACATGGAAACCGAGCTGAAGCAGTTTGAGAACGCCGATGGTTTCGTCGGGCCGTGCGAGCTGGTGATTGCCGGAGCCACAAAATGAGCGCCACAGACACAACAACCTCCGGCAAGACCCTCAGGGTGGCGGCGGTGCAGGTCACCCCCGCCGTTCTCGATCGCGACGCAACACTGCAGATCGTGGTTGAGGAGGTTGAGAAGGCTGCAGCCGATGGTGCCCAGCTGGTGCTGTTCCCCGAGTCGTTCCTGCCCGGCTACCCCGACTGGGTGTGGCGTCACAAGCCGTTCCACGATGGAGACTGGTACGCACGGTTCGCTGACCAGGCGGTGGTGATTGATGGCCCGATGCTCGACCCGGTTCGTGAGGCGGCCAAGGCTGCAGGAGTGTGGGTGGCGATCGGGATCACCGAACGCGACGGCGGCACTCTCTACAACGCCGTGGTTTACATCAACTCCGATGGCGAGATCGCCGGCCTTCATCGCAAGCTGATCCCGACCGCTGCCGAGCGCCTCGTGTGGGGTAACGGCCAGGGACCGATGCTCACCGTGGTCGACATCGACGGTGTGAAGGTGGGTTCGCTCATTTGCTGGGAGAACTACATGCCCCTTGCTCGGGTGGCCATGTACGAGCAGGGGATCGACGTGTTGCTTGCACCCACCTGGGACAACAGCGACGAGTGGGTGCCCACATTGCGTCACATCGCCAAGGAGGGAGAGATCTTCGTGGTTGGGGTGACCGCGTTTCTGCGGGGCAGCGACATTCCCCGGGATCTTCCCGGCGCCGATGAGATCTACGGTGGCGACGAGGATTGGTTGTCGAAGGGCAACACCACGATCGTGGCTCCCGGTGGTGAGGTCATGGAAGGGCCGCTCATCGCTGAGGCAGGCACGGTGTCGGCGACTCTCGATATGGCTCAGGTCCTGTCGGGGCGGCGAAAGTTCGATCCGTGCGGCCACTACTCGAGGCCCGATGTGTTGTCGCTGACTGTCAACAAGGGCTGATCATCGGGCGGCGGTGGCAGGTGATCTCGATTTTCTTTGTCGCCAATAGAAGTGAAGAAGTGAAGAAGTTTCGAGCCCGCTCTCGTTCGTTCTGACACCCCTTTTCAACCGTTCTGGCGCCGTATTGCACGGCGGAGCCGTGCAATACGGCGCCAGAACGGATGGGGTGGGCGTGGTGGGGGACCGGGGGCCGGGCTGGGTGTGAATTACTGTTGG
Organism: uncultured Acidimicrobiales bacterium; assembly: GCA_964509555.1. GTDB lineage: Bacteria > Actinomycetota > Acidimicrobiia > Acidimicrobiales > Aldehydirespiratoraceae > SZUA-87. The sequence continues at coordinate 2,264 of CAZDYO010000287.1, read as the reverse complement.
AGGTTGATCCAACGTATTGTGTAAGTGACGCCTGCCGCCGAGCCGAGGAATCCTGATGACTGATACCGACATCCGCACCAAGATGAGATCGAACGAGGAGATCATCGGTCGAGTCGACATCGACGACCCGGAAGCCATTCTTTCGGTCACCACCCTCGACGAGACCGACCCGGTCCACATCGTTCAAGACAACTCGGAGGCCATCTTCACTTGGAACTACGACAAGGGTGAGCGAAGCGCTCTCGACAAGCTCTACGAGAAGGCCAAGACCTCGCAGTGGAACGGCCAGACCGATCTGCCGTGGGAGCTCGATGTCGATGTCGAGAAGATGGTCCGTGATCAAAACGAGATGCTCAACCCCGGTGCCACCGACATGGTTCCGCCGTTCGACGTGTCCGGCACTCCGTTGGCGAAATGGGGCGACAAGGAGTATCTCCAGCTGGGTATCGAGGGGCAGACCCATGTGATGAGCCAGTTCATGCACGGCGAGCAGGGCGCGTTGGTGTGCACCGCGAAGATCGTGGAGACCGTGCCGTGGATCGACGCCAAGTACTACGCCGCCACCCAGGTGGTCGACGAGGCACGCCACGTGGAGGTGTTCGCCAAGTATCTCGACGAGAAGCTCACCGACTACTACCCGATCAACGCTCACCTGCGAATGTTGCTCGACGACATCATCAACGACAGTCGCTGGGACATGACCTATCTCGGCATGCAGATCATGGTCGAGGGGCTGGCTCTGGCTGCGTTTGGGATGATGTACCAGACCACCACCGAGCCGTTGCTCAAGAAGTTGCTCCGCTACGTGATGAGCGACGAAGCCCGCCACGTTGCCTTCGGCGTGCTCAGCCTGCAGGAGTACTACCAGGAGCTGTCCACCGCCGAGCTTCGCGAGCGTCAGGAGTTCGCTTTCGAGGCTGCGGTTCGCATGAGAGACCGTTTCCTGCAGCAAGAGGTCTGGCAGCGGATGGACATCGATGTGCGTCCGCTCATTCCGATCATCCAGCAGGACCCGGGCCGGATCATGTTCCAGCAGTTGCTGTTCTCGAAGATCGTGCCCAACTGCAAGAAGCTCGGCCTGCTCGATGCCGGCGTTCCCGAGGGCCAGAAGGGTTGGCTGCGTGAGCGTTTCGAGGAGATGGACGTGATCCAGTTCGAGGACTTCGCCGACACCGGTGAGGAATACGAATCGCTCGACGCTGTTGCCCAGGATCGCGCCGTCAACGCCTGAGGTTGGTGGGGGGTATCAGATCTCCCAGTAGGTCGCTTGGAGTGGAGCGCCCTCGCTGAACTGTGCGATGGCCGGGCCCGTGGCGAGCGACGGTCCGCGGCCGGGGTCACCTGGGAGGCCGAGCCACACCTTGTCGACCCCTTCGAGAAGCTTCGTGGCGTCGTCCGCGGTGAGGTTGTCGAGGATGATATGGGCGCCGGACGAGTCGGTGAGAGTGCCGGTGCCTTCGTCGGCCATGGTGCTGAGTCGGCGGTAGAAGGTGACGGCATGTTGGAGGCCGTGTAGCGGAACTTCGAGTCGGAGGTTGTCGCCTTTGTTTTCGATGAACAGTTCGTAGATGGTCATGGCGCCTCCTCTGACACAACGCGGCGTTGCGTGCAACTGACTTGTAGGCGCGCGGCGTGACGCGCCCCGACGCCGGCCGTGGGTTAGGCGCTGAGGAGGATGGCGGTGAAGATGGAGCTGAATCCGAGCACGAGCGTGATGACCAGACCCATGGTGCCGACCGACAGCGTGTGGTTGAGCGCGTCGATGCGCAGCCCTACGTGGAGGAGCCCGTCCTCGACCTTGGTGAGCCGTGTCTCGACGCCGGTAACCCGTGTCTCCACGCCGGTGAGTCGTGTGTCGACGGTGTTGAATCGCTGGTCGATGGAAATGAACTGCCGGTCGATGGAAATGAACTGCCGGTCGACGCCGGTGAAGCGATCGAGCATCTCGTCGCGTCGGGCGATATTCGACCAGTCGAACGGGGGCATGGTTTCAAGTATGGCAGCCGCCAGCGCGGGCCGCAGATCGTGATCGATGAGCCATTGATGGAACTGCTGGCGATTTTCGGGGGTGAGTGGTGCGACAAAACGTCTCCGCGGAGACGCTCAGATTGGCTGGTCCATCCGGGTGAGGCCGGCGCCATCGCCACGGGGGCCGCGCCAGACGGGCCCGAGCTGGATTTGCAGGAAGTCTCCATTGGTGGCGTCCCGCGATTGACGGTCTTCCCATATGCCGACGATGCCGGAGGCGAAGTGTGATTCGTGGA
>CAZDYO010000286.1:0-4251 GCA_964509555.1 uncultured Acidimicrobiales bacterium | reverse complement strand
CGACCAGGTCGCCCGCCGCGCCGAAGCCCCAAGCCCCCAAGACGGAAGCCGACACGCCCGGCGATCCGATCCGCGGTGTGGGTGCCCGAATCGTCGCCAACATGGAGGCCAGCCTCGAGGTCCCCACAGCCACGAGCTTCCGTGAGGTGCCGGCCAAGCTTCTTGAGATCAACCGCAAGGTCATCAACGGCTATCTCAGCCGAACCCAGGGCGGCAAGGTGTCGTTCACCCACATCATCGGCTACGCGATAGTGCGGGCGATCGCCGACGAGATGCCGGCCATGAACAACTCTTTCATCCAGGGCCCCGACGGCAAGCCACGCATAATCCGGAACGAACACGTCGGCTTGGGCATCGCTGTCGACATCCAGAAAGCCGACGGGACCCGAACCCTGATGGTGCCGTGCATTCGCAATGCCGACACCCTCGACTTCACCGGATTCCATGCCGTCTACGAGGAGCTGATCAAGAAGGTCAGGTCGAACAAGCTCACCCCCGACGACTTCGCCGGACTCACCGTCTCGCTCACCAATCCGGGCACCATCGGCACCCGCCAGTCGGTGCCCCGCCTCATGCCCGGTCAGGGCCTCATAGTGGGGGCCGGATCCATCGCCTTCCCCACCGAGTACCAGGCCGCCGACCCGGCCAAGTTGGCCGAGCTCGGGGTGTCGAAGGTGATGACCATCAGCTCCACCTACGACCATCGCATCATCCAGGGCGCCGAATCGGGAATGTTCCTCAAGAAGGTCCACGAGCTTCTGCTGGGCGAGGACGATTTCTACGATCGCATCTTCCAGTCCCTGGGCGTCCCCTACGAAGCCGTCAAGTGGAGACGCGACATCAACCCGGTCGATCATGAGACCGGGATGCTCGAGAAGCAGGCCCAGGTCAATTCCCTCATCAACATGCATCGCGTGAGGGGCCATCTGATCGCCGACCTCGATCCGCTTCGGGTCAAGAAGCCGAAGATGCACGCGGAACTCGACCCGGCCACCTACGGCCTCACCATCTGGGATCTCGATCGCGAGTTTCTCACCGGAGGCCATGCCGGCGGCTACGCGCCTGTCGGGGGCAATCACAAGATGACCCTGGGCGATCTCCTCGGGGTGCTGCGCGACGCCTACTGCCGCACCATCGGCGTTGAGTTCATGCACATTCAGGACCCGGCCGAAAAGCGGTGGATCCAGGAAATGGTGGAAAGCGCCGACCGGTCCGTCTCCCCCGACGAGCAACGCCACATTCTGCATCGGCTCAACGCCGCCGAGGCCCTCGAGACCTTCCTGGGCACGAAGTACGTGGGCCAGAAACGATTCGGGCTCGAAGGAGCCGAGAGCGCGATCCCGCTGCTCGACGCACTGCTCGACGTTGCCGCCGATTCGGGGATAGTCGAATGTGTGATGGGGATGGCCCACCGCGGGCGCCTCAACGTGTTGGTCAACATTGTCGGCAAGAAGTACGGCCAGCTCTTCAGCGAGTTCGAGGGCAGCATCGGCGACGGCATGATCCAGGGTTCCGGCGACGTCAAGTACCACCTTGGCCAGACCGGCGAGTTCGTCAGCAGAGCCGGCAATTCGATCCCTCTCGAGCTGGCGGCCAACCCGTCACATCTCGAAGCGGTCGACCCGGTCGTGGTCGGAATGGCCCGGGCCCGTCTCGACGAAATTGACCCCGACGCCGGTCACCCGCCCTACCCGATCCTGCCGCTGCAGATCCACGGCGACTCGGCATTCGCCGGTCAGGGGGTCGTGGCCGAGACCCTCAACCTCTCCCAGGTCCACGGCTACCGGGTGGGCGGCACCGTCCACCTCATCATCAACAATCAGCTCGGGTTCACCACCACTCCCGACCAGGCCCGCACCGGCGTCTACCCCACCGATGTGGCCAAGATGATCCAGGCCCCGATCTTCCATGTGAACGGCGACGACCCCGAGGCCTGCGTACGGGTGGCGAGAATGGCGTTCGCCTACCGCCGGCAGTTCCACAAGGACGTAGTCATCGACATGGTGTGCTACCGCCGCCACGGCCACAACGAGGGCGACGACCCCAGCTACACCCTGCCCGACATGTACCGGCGAATCGATGCCCGCCCCACCATCCGTGAGCACTACACCGCGTCGCTGGTCAAACGAGGCGACCTCACCCCGGCCGAGGAAGAAGAGGCGTTGGCCGACTTCAAGGCCCGCCTGCAGTCGGCTCTCGACGAGACCCGCGAGCAGGCTCCCGACCCGACCATCAAGGCCCTGCCGCAGCCTCCCGCGGCAGGCGTTCTGCCCCACCTCGACACCGCGATCGACGAGTCGGCGGTGCAGCGCATTTACTCGGCGCTGAGCACCCCGCCGGAGGGTTTCACCGTTCACCCGAAACTCGCGCGTCAGTTCACCGCCCGCGACAAGATGTTCGAAGGCGGTGAGATCGACTGGGCGCTCGGTGAGGCCATGGCCTTCGGATCGTTGCTTCTCGACGGCACGTCGATCCGACTGGCCGGCCAGGACTCTCGTCGCGGAACCTTCTCCCACCGTCATTCCACACTCGTCGACTTCGAGACAAGCGCCGAACACGTGCCCCTCGCCACCCTCGCCCCGCCCGACACCCATCTGTGGATCTACGACTCGATACTCTCCGAGTACGCCGCTTTGGGTTTCGAATTCGGTTACTCGGTGGCCAACCCGGAGACGTTGGTGATCTGGGAGGCCCAGTTCGGCGACTTTGCCAACGGCGCCCAGATCATCATCGACCAGTTCATCGTGGCGTCGAAGGACAAGTGGAACCAGGACTGTGGCCTGGTGATGCTGCTACCCCACGGCTACGAGGGGCAGGGCCCCGAGCATTCCTCGGCGCGCATCGAACGATTCCTGATCCTCGCAGCAGAAGACAACATCCAAGTGTGCAACGCCACCACGGCCGCGCAGTTCTTCCATTTGTTGCGTCGTCAGGCCATGGCTGCCACCCCCACTCCGCTGGTGGTCTTCACACCGAAGTCCCTGCTTCGAGCGCACCAGTCGCGGTCGCGGGTGGAGGAGCTCCTCACCGGCACGTTCGAGGAGGTTCTTCCCGACACCTCGGATGTCGACCCCTCAACGGTCGACCGGATCGTTTTCTGCAGTGGCAAGGTGGCCTACGACGCCATGGCCGAGCGCGACAAGCGTGGTGCCACGGTGGCCATCGCCCGTGTCGAGCAGCTTTTCCCTTGGCCGTACGCCGACGTGGCCGCCGAGGTGGCCAGGTTTCCGAACGCGTCGGAGATCGTGTGGCTCCAGGAGGAGCCCGAGAACATGGGACCATGGAACTCGATCAAGGGCCGGCTGTACGAGGCGTTCGAGGATTCCCACACGATTCGGCGCGTCAGCAGATTCGAGTCGGGTAGCCCGGCCACCGGCAGCGCCAAGGTCCACGCCCAGGAGCTCGCGGAGCTGCTCGATCGGGTGTTCGAGCCTGGATCCGACGCTCAGCGCTGACCGTCGAGAAACCGGCGAACTTCTCGCCGGGATCGCAGCACGACCCAGTCGACGTGCGCCGCTCGCTCATCCACCATGGCTTCGCCATAGGTGGCACGACGTTCGTCGAAATGGGTCCATGCCCAAACGAGAACCGATCTGTCGGGGTCGAGCGAGATGGCATTCCACAGCGACTCACGATTGCCATTCCACAGCTTCGTACGGAACACGACCCTTCCAATCGTTCTGCGAACCAGTCGCGTCATCACAACGCGCCGCGGTAGGTCGATCCACACGATCGTGTCGGCGGCTCCCCACACGATGTCGCGAACAATCCCGTAGTTGCCGTCGACGACCCAGCTGTCAGCGGTGACGGCCCTGGCCACACGGGACGTGAATTCCGCGTCTTGCAGTGGAACCCAATTCGACTGATGAAACAGCGCATCGAGTTCGATGTGCTCAGCGCCGATCAATCCTGCCAGCCGGAATGCGAGCGTCGATTTCCCCGATCCGGAACTGCCCACGACCGATACTCGTCTCACGTCAGGCCACAATCACCTGATCGCCGACGCAGATTGTGCCGGGAGCGACCACGCTGGCATACCAGCGGGCACGGCCGGGGTGGAGGTAATGGTCGATGTGGCTGCTGTCGTTATCGGAGAACCAGCGGCGGATCTTGGCGCACGGGTCGGCCGGGGCGCTCAACTGGCAGCTCATGTCGCCAATTTCGACGATCATCCCGGCATGCAACCTTCGCCAGTCGATACCCGACACTGTGATGTTCTCGCCAGCCACTCCCGCCGACAGTTCGTGGCCT
>CAZDYO010000285.1:0-4266 GCA_964509555.1 uncultured Acidimicrobiales bacterium | reverse complement strand
ACTCATCGGGGTGCTCCGTCAGCTCTTGAGTCGGGTGTCGTCGGGGTCGAACACCGATCCCGTGGTGGCCGCCACCTTCACCGGGAACAGCTCGTTCATGTACATCACCTGCAGATCGGTGCCGACCACCGCGTGTTCGGGCGGGAGGTAGCCGAGCAGCAGGTACTTGCCGACCGACGGACCGCCGCTGGCCGAGGTGACCCGGCTGACCCGACCGTGGCTGTCGACGATGCGCTCTCCGTCGAGCGTGAGGATGGGCTCGTTGCCGCCCTGCATGAAGCGACGGCGCCCCTGACTGTCGGTGTGATCCGCGACGGTGAGGGTGCAGGCGATCGCGGCGGGCCCGGCTTCGCGGGCGGCCAGGTAGGCCTCCTTGCCGATGAAATCGGCGGCCTTCACCTTCGGACGGGCCAGCCCGGCCTCGACCGGGTTGTATTCGCTTTCGAGCTCGGCTCCCATGAGGCGGTAGCCCTTCTCCATGCGGCCGGTGCCGCCGTAGACACCGATGCCCATCGGGCGCAGGCCGTGGTCGGCGCCGGCGGCCATGAGGGCATCCCAGAGCGCGGGGCCGTCGTCCCATGCGCAGTAGATTTCCCAGCCGGTGTCGCCCACGTAGGAGATGCGGAACAGTGTGCAGTCGATGCCGGCCACCGAGACATTGCGAAGCGAACCGTATGGTGAACCTTCCTGGCTGAGGTCGTGGTCGCACACGGCGCCGAGAATGGCCGGCGCGTTGGGGCCCCAGAGCCCGAGCGTGGTGATCTCCTCGGTGCGGTTGGTGAAGGTGACCGAGCCGTCGGTGGGCATGTGTTTGCGGACCCAGAACTCGTCGCGGCCGCCGTCGAATGCTCCGGTGACTATGCGGATGGTGTCGTCGGCGGTGCGCATCATGGTGAGGTCGGAGTGGAAGCCACCGTCGGGGGTGAGCCAGGGCGTGTAGACCGATGATCCGACGGGCTTGTCGACCTTGTTGACCGCGAGAGTCTCGGCGAACGCCACCGCGCCCGGCCCGGACAGTTCGAAGATCTGGAATGCGGTGAGGTCGACCATGCCGGCGTTCTCTCGCATGTTGAGGTGTTCGCCGTCGATGATGCGGCTCCACCAGCGCTGGTCCCATTCGGCGTCGCGATCGGCGACCTCGTAGCGGTCGGCGAGGTCGGCGTTGGTTTCGTACCACTGGGGGCGTTCCCAGCCGCGGGCGTCGTAGAACACCGCGCCGAGGGCCTCGGCGCGGGAGTGGAACGGGCTCTTCTTGAGGCCGCGGCGGCTTTCCCACTGCTCGTTGGGGTGGACGATGCCGTAGGTCTTGTTGAAATGTTCGTCGCAGCGGGCGGTGATGTGTTCGTAGCCCCGCTCCCACTCGTAGAAGCGGGCGATGTCGGCGCCGTGTGGGTCGCACAGGGTCGGGTAGCCGTAGGTCATCCACTCAGCGATGATCTGGGCGATCGACGGGCCTTCCTTCACCCAAACTGCCGCGGCCGACCAGAGGTTGCGTACCTCGACGGTCTCGCCGAGCACGGGCATGGCGTCGGGCGTGAGTGAGAGGAGCCCGTTGATGGCGTATTTGATCTCGGCGTCGCCGAGCATGTCCATCAGTTCGATGGCTTGTTCCATCTGTGGGTCGAAGTCGTCCTGTGTGAGGGGCAGTTCGGTTGGTGACAGTGCGGCTTCGGCGTTGGAGGGGATGGTGTCGGGGTGGTGGAAGATGGCCTTGTGGGCGTAGGACCCGACCTCCATTGATCCGGCCGACTGGCGCTCGTAGCAGAAGGTGTCCATGTCGCGCACGATCGGGTAGCCGATCTCGTTGTTGGTCTCCACGAGCACGTCGAGCGGGCCGACGTCGGCCATCTGGTGGACAGCCGGCGTGAGGGGGATGGTGGCGCCGGCCATGTTGGCCAGCCGGTTGGACCACACGCCGCAGGCGATGGCGACGTATTCGCATTCGATTCGTCCCCGGTCGGTGACGACGGCCGACACGGTGGTGACCCCACCGGGGCCCTCGGTGGTCTCGATGTCGAGGACCTCGGTGTTGGCGAACACTTTCATGCCCGACTTCTCGATGGCCCGCTCTCGCATCGCTGTACCCATCGCAAGTGAGTCGACCACGGAGACCGATGGCGTGTAGAAACCGCCGATGACGACGTCTTCGTTGATGAACGGCACGAGTTCCTTGACCTGAGCGGAATCGAGCAGGTGGGATTCGATGCCCCAAACCTTGGCCGATGTCATGCGGCGTCGGAGTTCTTCCATGCGGGCCTCGGTGCGGGCCACTTCGAGGCCACCGCAGGTGTTGTTGAATCCTTCGGCGCCGTATTGCCGTTGGGCCTCGACGGTGAGGAAGGCCATTTCCTTGTTGTGGTCGACCGGGTAGACGAAGTTGGAGGCGTGGCCGGTCGAGCCGCCGGGGTTGGGGAGCGGGCCCTTGTCGATCTGGACCATGTCGGTCCATCCGAGGTCGGCGAGGTGGCCGGCCAGGCAGTTGCCCACGATTCCGGCGCCGATCACGACGACCTTGGCTGACTGCGGAAATTCGCTCACGGGTTGGCCCCCTGGTGTTCGGGACGACCGTTGCCGGCCGTCTGGTCGATCCTCATCTGACTTGCTTGATACATTGGGGATATATCAGACGTGTATCATGATATGCTAAACCCCGGAGGACCCCGGGGCAACCCCTTGCGTGAACCACATGCCAAACGAACCGACTCTGGCCGAGCAGGCCTACCAGAAGCTCCGACGCATGATCGTCAAGCTCGACTACGCGCCCGGCGACGTGCTACGGGAAGACGCGATCCAGCAACGTGTCGGGATCGGCCGCACACCCGTGCGCGAGGCCCTGCAGCGACTGGCCAGGGAGCACTTCATAACCGTCATCCCTCGCCGCGGGATGTTCGTGTCGGGTATCGACGTGTCGGAGTTGTCGATCCTGTTCGAGACCCGCACCGTGCTCGAGCCCTACGTGGCCCGACTGGCCGCGGCCCGGGGACTCGAACGCCATTGGGAGGCCATGGACAACACCCTCGGGTCCCCGGACGGAAGCTCCCTCGACCCGGGTCGGCTGATGGAAGTCGACCGCAAGTGCCACGAGATCATGTGGGAGGCGGCCGACAATCGTTTCCTTCTCGACACTCTCGACATGCTGTATGCGCAGAGCGATCGCCTGTGGAATCTCTACCTTTCCGAGGTGTCCGACATGGGTGAGGCCGTCGCCGAGCATCACCTGCTCCTCGATGCCCTGAGGTCGGGCCGGGGCGACGAGGCCGCTGCCATCATGGAAGCCCACGTGCGGTCCTTCGATTCCCAGATTCGGGTGGCCGTCACCGACCGTCTCGATCCCCCCCTGTCCGGCTGACCCCCTCCCCCGCTTTTGTGACGAATACGGACCGCTATACGGTCCGTATTCGTCACAGATCCAAGGGGTGGTATTCCGCATTGCGGAACCTTTCCATGATGCGGAACAATTGCGCTGATCACCGTGTTAGCCTTTGGATAGAAAAGAATCGTCCGACGGAGGAACCATGCCCTTCCCAAGCGACCTCGAGATCGCCAACCAAGCCGTGCTGAGGCCCTTGGCCGACATCGCCTCCGACGCCGGCATACCGCACGACTCGTTGGAGATGTACGGCAAGGGGGCGGCCAAGATCTCCCTCGACGCCATCGACCAGATGAGCGACCGCCCGCGGGCCGCCTACGTGGTCGTCTCCGCGATCACCCCCACTCCGCTCGGAGAGGGCAAGACCACCACCACCGTCGGGCTCGGGCAGGCGTTCCAGTACCTCGACAAGTCGGCCACCATCGCCATCCGCCAACCCTCGATGGGGCCCACCTTCGGCATCAAGGGCGGGGCCGCCGGCGGCGGCTACAGCCAGGTTGTGCCCATGGAACTGTTCAACCTCCACCTCACCGGCGACATGCACGCGGTGACCGCCGCCCACAATCTGTGCTCGGCAATGGTCGATGCCCACCTCTACCACGGCAACGAGACCGGCCTCGACATCCACAACATCACCTGGCGCCGCGTGCTCGATGTCAACGACCGGGCCCTGCGAAACATCAACGTCGGCCTCGGCGGCCGCCTCGATGGCATCCCCCGCGAGACCGGTTTCGACATCACCGCCGCATCCGAGGTGATGGCCGCGCTCGCGCTGTGCACCTCACTGCAGGATCTGCGTACACGACTCGGTCGAATCGTCGTCGGCTACACCAAGGCCGGCACTCCGGTCACCGCCGAGGAGATCGGCGCCGCGGGCTCGATGACGGTTCTGCTGA
>CAZDYO010000284.1:0-4268 GCA_964509555.1 uncultured Acidimicrobiales bacterium | reverse complement strand
CGTTGTCGACTCGGTGGCGACCGCCCCCCCGGGTACGTCCTGGGATGATTCCCGAAAGGTGCTCAACGTAAATTCCCCGGATCTGATCCTCGATCACCTCTTCGTCCGGGGCGGGGTCGATGTCTACGGCGGCGGCACAACGACACTAACCAACTCGATAATCGAGTACGGGGCCGGTGACGAAATGGGCATCCTCATGAGGGGTGGCTCCGGTGCCCTGGTCATGACCGACACCACCATACGCAGAGCACCGGGCACGACCGCATCGGTTGGTAACGGCCGTGGTGGAGTACAGATCTCGGGGGGCCACTCGATGACCCTCTTGCGCAACGACATAAGTGGCCTTCCCGACGGAATGCAGCTCGCGGGAGACAACCTGCTGGTGGCCTGGAATTGGATCCACGATCTGGCCATGGTCGGGTCCTACCCCAACAACACCCACAACGACGGCATCCAGCTCTACTCCGGATCCAACATCACGATCGCCAACAACCGAATCGAGATCGGGGCCACCGCTCCCTACTCAAACGGGGCGCTGTTCTTCCAGGGATCGGGCATCGGCAACGTCAGAGTCGAGAGCAACTACCTCGACGGCGGTGGATTCCCGATGAGATTCGAGACGGGCACGGTGTCGGTCATCAACAACGTGATCGGTCCCAATCGGCTCTACGGCAACAAGCTGGTCGGGCCGGCCGCCACCGTGGTCGAGTGGCGCGACAACCTCGACATGGCCACTGGTGGAGCGGTCACTCCCCCGTAGGGGCGGGCGAGTCAAGCCGCAATCCCTCAAGCCTGTCGACTCGGAAGTGGATCTCGCGATCGCCGAGAAACAGCTCCAGCAGGTCCTGGTCCATCACGTACCAGTCGGGCTCGCCGGTCATGTTGGTCACTTGGCTCACATACTCGGCGATGGCCGATCGTTTTGACCCCAGGTGGGGCCCGGTATCGAACGCCACCGGTTGCATCGACACGACCGATTCGAAGGGAGCCCCGACAAGATGCACGAGACGGGCCAGGCGACTCCGGCCCGGCCTGGGGTATCTGGGTCCGTCGATCCACCACCAGATCGGAAACTCGAAGATCTCATCACGACCCTCGGCTGCGGCCGCGGTTCGGGTGGCCCGGCTGACAGCACGGTGGTCGATGTGCCAGTCGCGATCGCAGGTGGTGAAGATGTCGTCGGGATTCTCGCTTCTTATGAGCGAACGCAGCCGATCGACGAGCGAGTCGTAGGAAAACTCGATCATGGTGTCCTCGATACCGAACTGCAACAGACGGTCTTCGGGCAGCCCGAGCCTGGCGCAGGCGTTGACCGCCTCGTCTCGACGTATGGCCGCGAGATCATCGGGCGAGATGCGTCGCGACAGCGACTGGGCGTGGCGGCCATCTGCCGCGATCACCACGGTGACTTCGGCGTCGGCGGCACAACGGGCGGCGATCGTTGCGCCGCAGCCGATAGTCTCATCATCTGGGTGGGGGGCAATGACCAGCATGGAGCGCGAGGCGGAGCCGGGAGCCGCGCTGTCGGCGCGAAGGCTGATGGCGCGACGCCACATCGGTGCCACCAACCGTCGATGGACGGCGTCGACCAGCCTCGGCGATGGGCCCGCGCTGTTCACGAGACGGAAAGCTCCCGGCGTTGCGAGGCCACCCAATTCAATGACTTGTTTCGGGGAACCCACGTGGCCAGGTAGACAGCCGCACCGGCCGCTCCGCCGACGATCACCTTTAGAGGATCGGACCCGACTGTGGATGCCACCGCAATCGCGGCCAGCGCGGTGGGCACCGCGGAGACAAGGGGCCTGATCGCCACCCTGGAGATGTCGCCCGGCTGGACGCCGCTTGGTCTGAGAGCCAGCGTGAACATGGGTAGCACCACGATGATCGTGATGATCAGGTGGGCTATGGCCGCGCCGCGGATTCCGTCGATACTGGTACCAACGATGAGTGCCGGAACGAGAAAGACGAGCCAGGTCGCCTGAAGCCGAAGAACCGTGCGGCTCCTTCCGTCGCCGATCATCAGGTCGAACATGAACATCACCGCGATCCGCGCCAGTCCGAGCATTGCCAGCAACCGCAGCGGGGTGGCTGAGGCCGACCAGCGCGGACCATAGACGGTCGCGACGATCGGAGATGCCAGGGCGGACAGAAGAACCGCAACGAACGCGCCGGCGCCGAGCAACACGGCGAGGGTGTGAAGGAACGACTCGGCCAGACGCTCTCGCTGCTCGGTCAGTTTGGAGAACGCAACGATCGACACCCGCCTCACGGCAAACGTGATGACCGAAATGGGCCAGGACGAGATGTTGAAGGCCAACAGGTAGATGCCGAGCTGCACGGTCCCGAGAGTGGCCCCGATGATCACGTAGTCGGCATTGAGAACTCCCTGCTCGACCAGAGTGGAGAATGCCAGCGGAACGCCGAAGGAGGCGAGCTGCCGGGCCACGACCCGGTCGTAGGTCGGGCGGGGAAGCGGGTCCGAGAGCAGCACCAGGACCGTCAACGTGACCGCATTGCCAGCGACCTGACCCCAAGCGAGGCTCCATGCCCCGGCACCGTTCGACGCCAGAACGATGCTGAGCACCACATTAGCGCTGAGGCCGATGAGCTCGGCCGCTGCCTGGCGACCCTGCAGGAATGCTCGCGTGAGGAGTGCAGACGGGATGGCTGCCAGTCCGTCGAACACGACCATGGTGGCCATCAGCCGGATCACGCCGGTGGCGTGGGAGGACCCCATGACGTCGGCGAGAAGAGGGGCGCTGAGAAAGGCACCGGCGAACAACACCAGGCTGGTTCCGGTCGACATCGTCCATGCCGTCGCCGCGGCGACCCGGGGTGATCCCTTGAATCGAACCACTCCGAGGATGACACCCAGATCATTCACCGCCATGAGGAGCTTCAGGACGGCCAAGCCCGACGCATAGATTCCGAAGTCCTCGGGGAGCAGCAGTCGGGCCAGAACTATCCCCGAGCCGAATGTGCCGATCCGCAGCACGATCTGGTTGATGACGCTCCAGCGCAGGCCCGAACCGAGACCGGACAGATCCGAACCTTCGAGAGAATCCCGGGGCATGTCGGATGGGTCGACCGCGTGGGTTCGGGTGCTCATCGCTCAGCCCGTATCACCGGGGTGTTGCGTGGGTTGGCTTCGAACTCGGACTGTCTTGAACGTTCGATCCGCCAAAACGCACCGGCGACACCGAGAAAGAAGAATGCCAGGACTCTGGCTGTGCTGAAGCTCAGGAAATCGAAGGTGGCGGAGGCCGCGGGTACCACTGCTATGGCTGCGGCGAGGGAGTAGGCCAGGTCGCGGTCGGTCTCGGCTTCATGCGAGGGGCGCCCGACTCTACGCGCCCGACGACCCAGTCCGACGCAGGTGACGATCGGGGTCATCCACAAGGCGATGTAGGCGATCAACCCGACGAGTCCGGTTTCGACGAACGAAAGCAGGAACTGGTTGTCGATGAAGTCATAGATCTTGGGAATGAAGGTGAAGAAGCCGCGTCCGAACAGGGGGCGCTGAGCTATGAAGTCGGCGACAAAGCCGTAGTCGGTGCGGCGATCGTTGACGCTGGAATCCACGAAGAACGCCGTGAAGAGGGATCGAATGGTGCCGAGCAGGCCGGGAAACGCCACCCGAACCGCCACCAGGAACGCCAGTCCCCGAACGGCTGCCTTTCGGCGGAAACCACTGTCCCAGGTGGGAACCAACATGATGAGTACGACCACGAGGCCCACCACACCGGTGCGCGACAACGACATGGGCAGGGCCAGGCCTATGAGCAGCAGTGCGACCTGATGGAATCTTCTGCGGTGAGGGACGCCGAATCGGGAGAAGTGGAGCGCGAGCGGAAGAACCATCACCAGCAACACGCTGAACTCGATGGCATGCAGAGCGGTACCGGACACTCTTCGGAACCCTGATCTGGACGCGATGAAGGTCAGCTCCGAAAACTGGCTCTGGAGTCCGGGTAGGTGAATTCGGGCGGCGGCGTCGAATCCGGTGGTGAATTGAACGATTCCGATGAGTGCGGAAATCGACGCCCCGAGCACGACGAATTCGAGCAGAATCCGCAGACGATCGCGACTTCGAATCGAGTCGACCACGAACAGGGTCAGTCCGGCGGCGGCGGCGATGGTGAGGGCCCCTCGATCGGCGCCGCTGCGTTCCAGACCCGAGGTGGCTCGCATCGATGCCGCGGCGTAGGCGAGGAGATTGGCTGCGGCGAACAGGAGGATGACGCGTCGTACCGGAGTGGATGACGAGT
>CAZDYO010000283.1:0-4275 GCA_964509555.1 uncultured Acidimicrobiales bacterium | reverse complement strand
GCCGACCGTAGCGCCCGTCCGCCCGTCATCCGCGGGCGCGGTCGCACCGGGAACCATCAATGGCGATGTAGCTTCTGGCGCAGTGGAATCAGCAGCGCTTCTGAACAAGCAACTCGACGACCGCCTCAACCAGCTCGCTCGCACACCGATCCTCCTGGTGGCCTGCGATTACGACGGCACCATCGCCCCGATCGTCGACGATCCGATGAAGGCGCTACCTCTGCGCGAGACCGCAGTTGCCCTTCGCAACCTCGCCACGCTTCCCCACACCCACGTCGCGGTCATCTCCGGGCGATCTCTCAGGGATCTGGCCATGCTGTCGCGACTGCCGGTTGAAGTGCATCTCGTTGGCTCGCACGGCACCGAGTTCGACATCGACTTCGCGCTTGATCTCGACCCGGGTCTACGCGACCACCGGCGCCGCCTGGTCGCCGGTCTCCACGATGTCTGCGACAAGTTCGAGGGTGTCACACTTGAAAAGAAGCCCACTTCCGTGGCGGTCCACTATCGCCGGGTGGCCGACGATGAGGTGGCTTCGCTCCTGGCCGAGGTGGTTGCGGTTGCCGACCAGATCGGCGATGTCACGGTACGCCACGGCAAGATGGTGTGCGAGCTTCTGTTGATCCCGACCAACAAGGGCGAGGCCCTCACCACGGTTCGCGGCTCGGTGGGGGCCAGCGCGGTGATGTTCCTGGGCGACGACGTGACCGACGAGGACGCTTTCCTCACACTCCAAGGCCCCGACATGGGCGTCAAGGTGGGTGATGGATCCACCATCGCCAAATACCGGATCGGTTCCCCCGAAGACGTGGCTGTCCTGCTCGCAACACTGTGTGCCCGGCGGTCCGACTGGCTCGCCGGCGCCGGGGTCACCGCCATCGAAGCCCACTCGATGCTTTCCGATCAACGCACGGCCGCGTTGGTCACCCCCGACGCCAGAATCTCCTGGCTTTGTGTGCCCCGCATCGACTCATCAGCGATCTTCGCCGAGCTGGTCGGCGGTCCCGGGTCCGGGCATTTCTCGATCGCACCCACCGACACCTCGTCCGCACCCACGCAGACCTACGTCGGCGACACGCTGATTCTCCGTACATCCTGGCCCGCCGTCACGGTCACCGACTATCTCGATTGCTCCGACGGTCGCCCGGAACGGATCTCAGGGCGCACCGATCTGGTACGGGTCATCGAAGGCGACGGCAAAGCCCGGATCGAATTCGCTCCTCGACTCGATTTCGGCCGGTTCCCGACCCAACTCGAGATGCGCGAAGGCGGGCTCGAGGTCGTCAACGCCTCTGATCTCGTCGTGTTGAGATCACCGGGCGTCAGCTGGAACATCGACGATGCCGGGATCCATCAGACCGCGTGGGCTGAGGTCGACCTGGCCGACGGACCAATCACCCTCGAGCTCCGATGCGGCACCGCGTCGATGCGGCCCGATCGCAGCGACGAGCCGAGTCGGCGCAGCTCCACCGCCGATTACTGGTCTCGCTGGGTGGAGAAGCTCGATCTCCCCGACACGGCAACCGATCTCGTGCGTCGCTCGGCCCTCACCCTTCGGGCACTGTGCTACGGCCCCACCGGGGCGATTCTGGCCGCTCCCACCACCAGCCTGCCCGAGTTCCTCGGCGGTGTCAGAAACTGGGACTACCGCTACTGCTGGATCCGGGATGCCTCCCTCACCGCCGCCGCGCTGGTGAGACTCGGTTCGATCGACGAGGCCATGAATCTTCTCGACTGGCTGCTGCAGGTGATCGAGTCGAGCGACACCGGACCAGAGCGGCTCTCTCCCCTCTACACCGTCAACGGGCAGCAGCTCCCGCCGGAGGCCACCATCGAGGAACTTCCCGGCTACGCGGGCTCGCGCCCCGTGCGGGTCGGAAACGCCGCCGACCACCAGGTTCAACTCGACGTGTTCGGACCGGTCCTCGAGCTCATTCATCGGCTGGGCGAGGTCGACGCTCCCCTGTCGGCCCGGCATTGGCGCCTCGTCGAGGATCTGGTCGGCGCCGTCGACCAACGATGGGCCGAACCCGACCAGGGCATCTGGGAGATCAGGGCCGCGCCCCGTCATCACGTCTACTCCAAGGTGATGTGTTGGGTGAGCGTCGACCGGGCCATCGACATCGCCGAGACCGTGTTCGGACGCGAGCGCCCGGAGTGGAAGAATCTTCGCGACACGATCGCCGCCGATCTGCTTTCCAACGGATGGAAGGACGAGGTGGGAGCGTTCACCGCCGCGTACGACGGCACCGACCTCGACGCCTCGGTTCTCATGGTCGGACTCGCCGGGTTGGTAGAACCGGACGATCCCCGGTTTGTGTCCACCGTCAACGCGGTCGAGTCATGGCTCCGAGACGGCCCCACGGTCTACCGGTACAAGCACGACGATGGCCTGCCCGGCGAGGAGGGTGGGTTCAACCTGATGACATCCTGGTTGATCGACGCCAAGATCCTGGTCGGCGACATGCCCGCCGCCCGGGACCTCTTCAACCAGCTGACCAACCTGGCCGGCCCCACTGGTCTGATGGCCGAGGAATACGACCCGGTGACCAACCGGGCGCTCGGAAACTATCCGCAGGCCTACTCACATCTGGGCCTGATTCACAATGCGTGCAACATCTCCGCGCTCAGAGGCTGACGGAGGTTTCGCTCATTCCGACGGAGTTGATGTCGACCACCGAGGTGACCCCGTCGACCCGACTGGTCATTATGCGCTCGATGCCCGCCTTGAGAGTCTGGGTGGAGGCCGGGCAGGTGACACACGCGCCCTTCAGCTCGACGGTGACCACTCCGGTGGCTTCGTCAACGTCGATGAGCTCGATGTCGCCCGCGTCGGCCTGAATGGCAGGGCGGATCACCGCGATCACCTTCTCGACTTCTTCACGCAATTCGATCTCCGATTCGTGGGATCCGCGATCTCGGAGCCGCGGCCCCGTGCCGGCATTGTCGCAGGCATTTCAGCCAACACCGACGCACCCGGTGCCATTCCCGCCATATCATCGTCGCCATGAGCGGAAACACAATGATCACGGCGGCGACTGAAGGCTCCCGGTTGCTGCTCGCCCATCAGGGCGGATGGGACGAAGTGATGCTTGTCGGTATCCCTGTGGTGCTGTTCGGCGGACTACTGCTGGTGGCGAGGCAGAGGGCCCGGCAAATTGTCGCCCAGAGAGATATTGAAGCGAAAGCCGATCCCGACAGCTAATCATCCCGGCGACCCAACCGATTGGTGGGAATGCTCGCAAAGCGCCTGGCGATCGGATCCCTGATCATCATCGCCACGATCTCGCTGACCACGGCCATCGTCGATGGCGGGTTCTGGGAGTCTCCCAACGATCATCTGCAGGCGTCGCCGCTCAAAGCGTCTGACGTGGCCGGATTCACCAAGATCGGCTTCACGGCTGACCACATAGTCGTGGTCAACGTCCTGCCCGGGGAAGAGATGTTCTCCCGGACTGAAGCCGAGCAGGAACATCCGGTTGTCGGGGAGCTCACGCTTGAAGGGACGGGTAGCCCCCTCGGCGACAACTCCCGCCATGTCGAGGCCCACATATACGACCGCGCGACCGGCCTGCCAATCACTTCCGTCGTGCCGACAATCAAGGTCACCAACCGAACCACCGGCGAGGTGTTCGAGGTGAACCCGGTCCGGATGCAGGACGTGGTCACCGGCGCCCCGGATGTCCACTTCGGAGACAACATCTCGATATCCGGCGGATCGGACATCACGGTCCGGGTTTCGCTCGGCAATGCAGAGGAGGTGGTCGTCAGTGGTCACCTCGGATGAAGACATCACCGCGAGTCACCGATTCGCCCAGGACCGAAGCGTGGGCCAGAAACTGGCTCTGGGCTTCTCGGCTGTGGGGATGGTTGTCGCGCTGGTGGTCGGGGCCACCATTTGGTCGATCGGGAAGGCCGACGACGCCAACTCGTTCCAGCACCGCTCGTCCGTGGGACAGGAGGTGGCCACACAGCTCCAGTACGCGGCATCCGACATGCGAGCCGAGCAACTCTCATACGTGGCCGGCAACGGCGTGGGGAGGGATCGATTCGAAAGTGCGGCCGGACGATTCGAGCTGGCTCTCGACGAACTTCGCTCACATGCTGTCACCCCCGCCCAGGAAGCCCTGGTCATCAAGATCGCCACCGGCTACCAGACCTTCCTGGCCGTCGACCAACTCATTCTCAACGAGATCCAGGCCGACAGATTCGATACCGCCCACAACCTGACCCTGGGGGCCGAGCAACTTGGCTTCACCTTCATGAGATCGGAAA
>CAZDYO010000282.1:0-4302 GCA_964509555.1 uncultured Acidimicrobiales bacterium | reverse complement strand
CCGACCTCGGGCATGGGGGGTCCCATTCGTTGTAGGGAGTCTCCTTGGTGCCGTCGAAGACGTAGTCGGTGGAGATCGTGGCCAAATGGGCACCCACCGACCTGCATCCTTCTGCGAGGTTCCGCACTGCCATCGCGTTGACCGCGAAAGCGGTGTCGACGTTGCTCTCGCAGGCGTCGACTGCGGTCATTGCCGCACAGTTCACGACGATGTCGGGACCGAGTTCGGTCATCGCGCCGAGCACCATGGCCCGGTCGGTGATGTCGAGTTCGGCCAGATCCACGGCCACCACCTCATGGGGTTCGAGCAGCGGCACCAGTTCGGTGCCGAGTTGCCCTCTCGCCCCCGTGACCAGGATCCTCACGACGCGGCCTTCAACGGCTCCCACCAGCTCCGGTTGTTGCGATACCAGTCCACGGTCTGCTCGAGGCCGTCCCCGAAGTCGTGGCTGGTGGACCATCCCAGTGATCGAAGCTTGGTGCAGTCGATGGAGTAGCGACGGTCGTGGCCCAAGCGGTCCTCCACGTATTCGATCGCGGATTCGTCGCGCCCGCACAGTTCTATGAGCCGATTGGTGAGCTCACGATTGGTGATCTCGTTTCCGCCACCAATGTTGTAGATCTCCCCCGGATCGCCCTGACGGAGAACCATGTCGATCCCGGAGCAGTGGTCCTCGACATGGAGCCAATCGCGGACGTTGAGGCCGTCTCCGTAGAGAGGAACGGTGAGGCCGTCGAGAAGGTTGCTGGTGAACAGCGGAATCACCTTCTCGGGGAATTGGTACGGGCCGTAGTTGTTGGACGCCCGGGTGACCACGATGGGCATGCCGTACGTGGAGTGGTAGCTGAGCGCGATCAGATCCGAACCGGCCTTCGATGCCGAGTAGGGCGATCTCGGGTCGAGTGGGTCGGTTTCCACAGATGATCCGTGCTCGACGGATCCGTACACCTCGTCGGTCGACACGTGGACGAACTTCTCGACTCCGAGCCGATTGGCCACGTCACACATGACGTTGGTGCCGTCGCAGTTGGTGTGTACGAAGGCGTCGGGACCCAATATCGAGCGGTCCACGTGGGACTCAGCCGCGAAGTGGACGACGGCATCGCATCCCTCCATGGCGGCCGTGACCGCCTCACGGTCGGTGATGTCGCCATGCACGAACGAGGCCCTCGGCCCGAGCACATCTTCGATGCTGGCCATGTTGCCCGCGTAGGTGAGGGCGTCGAACACCACCGCGGTGTCGTCGGAATTCCTGAGGACGTGTCGGAGGTAGTTGCTGCCGATGAATCCGGCAGCGCCGGTAATGAACAGTTTCACCGTGTCTCCTAGGTGGTTCGAAGCGAGGCGTGTGGTCGCCGGTCGATCGGCAGATCGGCCCGCGTCGGGTTCGCTGAGTCGCGCTCCGACAGGATCGGTGAATCGATACCCCAATCGGCTGCGATCTCCGGGTCGTTCCACGCGACCCCCAGTTCATCGGCCGGGTTGTAGTAACCATCGACCAGATAGGTGATTGTGCAGTCGGTGAGCGCGGCGAAACCGTGGGCCAGGCCCGGCGGTATGTAGATGCCGGTGTGTCGATGGGTGCCGTCGGCTTGGGTGCCGAGATCGGTCGACCATGTTGCGCCGTCGGTGGGAGATCCGTCGCGCAGGTCGTGAAGTACCACACGCAACGAGCCGTAGGGCACATACCAGTAGTCGCTCTGATGGAGGTGGTAGTGGAGCCCCACGATCGAGCCGGCGGTGCGGTCGCCGCGGTTGCCCTGGATCATCTCCCGCTGCCCGGGGAACCACGATCGGCGGTAGGTCTCGACGAAGATGCCCCGCTCATCGGTGTGGACCTCGGGCTCGACGATGTAGACGCCGTCGATCTCGTCGAGTGGGGTGACTAAGGCCATGCTGGTACTCCGGTGGAGGTCGTCGAGATCACTCGATCTCGATGTTGCAATGATCGCCGATCATCACCCGGGTGGCGCGTGGCCGCATGTCGCCCCGGACTATGACGGTGTCCCGCCCGACGAGCGAGTCGGTGAGACGCGGGATGTTCGTGATGGTTGCCCGTCGCAGGATCACCGAATTGTCGATCTCGCTCCCGGCGATGACGCAGTCGACTGCAATGGAACTGTAGGGGCCGATGTGGCTGTCGGTGATGAGCGAACCCGAGCCGATCACGGCCGGTCCCCTCACCGTGGAATTGACCAGCTTGGCCCCGGACTCGATCACGACGCGTCCCTCCACCCGCGACTTGTCGTCGATCTCACCGTCGACGTCCAGATTCAGGGTGTCGAGCACAAGCCGGTTGCACTCCAGCAATGGATCCTTCTTGCCGGTGTCGATCCACCAGCCGTCGAGGACTTCGTGGCACACGCGACGACCCGAATCGATCAACCATTGGATGGCATCGGTGATCTCGAGTTCGCCTCTGGGCGAGGGTTCGATCGCCGATACCGCGTCGTGTATCGACGAGTCGAACAAGTAGATACCGACCAGCGCCAAGTCAGACGGGGGCACCTCGGGCTTCTCGACGAGCTGCACAACCTCATCGTCGGCGCCTATTTCGGCCACCCCGAATGCCGACGGGTTGTCGACCTCGGCCAGCAGGATCTGCGCTGACGGGCGGTCGAGTTGTGGACCATCCAGAGCGAGGGCCATCGTGTCGGATCGGCTCTGCTGGAATCGTTGGACGAATCCGGAGAGGCCCTGCTCGAGCATGTTGTCGCCGAGATACATCACGAATTCGTCGTCTTCGAGGAACTCGCGGGCGATCAAAACGCAATGGGCGAGTCCGAGTGGCTCGTCCTGCGGAATCCATGTGATGCTCACGCCGAACTGTGATCCGTCACCGACAGCTTCGCGGATCTCGTCGCCGGTGGTCGGAGCGATCACTATGCCGATCTCGGTGATGCCGGCCTCGGCCATGTCCTCGATTCCGTAGAACAGGATCGGTTTGTTGGCCACCGGGACGAGCTGCTTCGCGCTGGTGTGGGTGATGGGGCGCAGACGTGTGCCGGCCCCGCCGCTGAGGATCAAACCCTTCATATGTGGTGCAACCTAGCGCTGAGAGGCATCGCCCTCACCTGTCGGCACGGATTCGGCCGACGTGAGCCGACCCGAGCGACGGTGAGCCGAGTATTCGGCGTTGAGCAATCCGGCAGTGACCATCGCCCCCGCCGCCACGGATGCCGCCAAGGCGATCTCGACACGGAGGTAGGCATCCGATGAGGTGAACAGCGCCATCGGGAACACCGCGACACCCACGAAGAACCCGACCACAGCCAGCCTGGTGTGATCGAGAGCCACGAGCCCGAGCGCCAACGACAACATGATCATCAGACCACCACCGCTGGCCGACAACAGGGCCATGTCGCGTGACCCGAGCTGATCGCCGAACAGGCTCGCCACCAGCCATGGGCCGAGCCACGCCATGACTCCCACCGAGGTGAGGGCCACCGCGGTGACGGCACCAACCAACCGGAGTTGGAGATCCCTGAACGCGCGCAGGTCGCCCCGGCCGGCCAGGGAAGCCAGATTCGGTAGCAGCGCGGCCTTCACTGCCTGGAAGAAGAACAGCGGGATGCGGCTGATGATCAGTCCGTTGAGGAACACGCCCGGGGCCTCGGCACCGATGTCGTCGCCGACTATCTCCAGGGCAACCGGGCCAACATTGAGAAGGAATGCCTCCGACAGCGATGTTGCCAGAAGCAGACCGAGGGCCGGCCGCAGTTCACTCAGGGGCGCGGGGGGCCCGGGCTTCACGAACGAGCGGGTCCGCCCGACGCCGACCCACGCTGCGAACACGAAAGCCGCTGCCATCGCTGCTGCGTATGCGCCCACCGCAGCGACCCCGAGCAGGGCGAACAGCAACGCCATCAACAGACGAGAGCTGCCCTCGACCGCGAAATACGCCCCGTAGCGACGGAACCTGTGGCGGCCCGACAGGACCCCACGCACGAGTTCGGCAACGGCGAACGCCGCCAGCGCGGCGATCAGTGCGACGAGCAGGGCGGGATGATGATCGAGCAGGCCGTTGAGCCCCAGGGGCCACGCGACGAGAATCCCGATCGACACCACGGCGAAACCGGCAGCACCGATCCTGGCCGCCTGTCGAAGAACCGGGGCGCTCCCCAACCCCCGGCTGGCACGATCGGCGGTCGCTCGTGCGACTTCCTGTTCGAGCGGTTGGAACAAGCCGGGTCCGAGGATGTAGACGAGTCCCCAGAGCACGGCCAGCCCGCCGTAGGTCTCATCGCCGAGCGCGCGACGGGCGACGACCAGGAAGCCGTAAGTGGTGATTCCGTTAACGAC
>CAZDYO010000281.1:0-4329 GCA_964509555.1 uncultured Acidimicrobiales bacterium | reverse complement strand
CTCATAGATGAAGGCATCGAAGCGGGCATCGAGATGGGCCCTGCCGGTCTCGCCGCTGAGTACGCCACCGAGGACCGGGTAGTACCAGTCCATTGCCCAACGGTGCTTGGGTGAGAACGCATCTTCGCGATGGAACCGGATTGCGTTGGCGAGTCGGGCGACCGAGAGCTCCCAATCGGGGCGTTCGTGGCCGAGTTCGATGGCGATGGCGATGGCGCACCGGAGGCTGTGGGCGATCGACGATGAGCCGGTGAGCAGGGCGAAGGGCCACGGGGTGCCGTCGGGGTGACGGGCCCAGAGGATCTCACCGCGCGGCTGCTGCAGGTCGAGCACGAAATCGACGGCTTTCTCGACGACCGGCCACATGGTCTCAAGGAAACCGGTGTCGGAGGTGGTGAGGAAGTGGTGCCAGGTCCCCGCGGCCACGTAGGCGATCACGTTGGCGTCGAGCTTGTCCTGCTCGACGGTGTCGCCGATGTAGTACTGGTGCCACGAACCGTCGGGCCGCTGAATGTCGGCCAGCCACTGGTAGGCCGCTTCGGCTCCGCCATGTCGGCCGCCGATGTCGAGGGCCATGGCGGCCTCCACATGATTCCAGGGGTCGGCGTGGCCGCCGGTGAACCAGGGGATCATGCCCGACTTGAGTTGGGTGGACGCGATCACGTCGGCGGTCTGGCGGATCTGGCCCGGGGTGAGCAGGTCGGTGATCTCAGGCTGCACGGACGCTCCCGACTGCGGCCGGCGTCGGCTTGGTGGCGTAGACCACCAGCGACTTTCCGATCACCGGGTTGAGGACCTTGTCGGCGGCCCGGGTGAGGAACGGCTTCTTGACGATGTCCCATTCGAGGAACCTGTGGTAGGTCTTCACCAGACGGTTGTCGTTGATCTCACGGTTGGGACCCACGGCGCAGCGCAGCCACCAGTAGGGCGAATGCAGCGAATGGGCGTGGTGTGACTTGCCGGGCACGAGGCCGGCGTCGGCCATCTTCGAGCGGACTTCCCTCTTTGTGTAGATGCGCACGTGGCCCCCTTCGACCGCCGGCGCATGATAGTCGTCGCTGAGTTTCCAGCATATTTGCTCGGGTAGCCAGGCCGGGATGGTGACGGCCACAGTGCCACCGGGGCGCAGCAGACGCATGAGTTCGGAGTAGGCGGCCTCGTCATCGGGGATGTGTTCGAACACCTCCGACGCGATGATGC
Organism: uncultured Acidimicrobiales bacterium; assembly: GCA_964509555.1. Classification (GTDB taxonomy): domain Bacteria; phylum Actinomycetota; class Acidimicrobiia; order Acidimicrobiales; family Aldehydirespiratoraceae; genus SZUA-87. Next base: position 3,129 of record CAZDYO010000281.1, on the reverse strand, counting down.
GGTCGAAGCTCTCATCAGCGAAAGGCAACCGTGTGGCGTCGCCTTGCACCGGCGCCACGAGCAGGTTGCCGTTGAACATGCCTTCGTCGGCCAGAAGTTTCGAGGTGTCGCGGATGTTGGCCAACTCGGGCATGGCCATGTCGCACTGCACCACATGGGCGCCGCGCACGAGCGCCTCGTAGGTGTGACGGCCGAAGCCACAACCGAGGTCGAGGAGGGTGTCACCGGCGCGCAGGCCGAGTCGGCCGTAGTCGACGGTGAGCATCAGCGGCCCTCGTGGAGGTCGAGAACGGCGTTGTATTGCTCGACGGTGCGCAGTGCGGTGTGGCGCCACGACCAGTTGTCGATGACACGCTGGCGTCCGGCTTCGCCGACCTTGGCCCGAAGTTCGGGGTTGTCGAGGGCGTCGCGGATGGTGGAGGCCAGAGCTTCGCTGTCGCCCGGTTCGGTGAGGAAGCAGGTTTCGAGGTGGGTGCCAGCCACCTCTGGCAATGCACCGCCGGTGGTGGCCACGAGTGGCACGCCGGACCCCATGGCTTCGATGGCGGGAAGGGAGAAGCCTTCGTAGAGCGACGGCACGATCGCCAGTTCGGCTTCGCTGTAGAGCTCGACGATGCGCTGGTCGGGCACACCTGACACGAAGGTGACACAGTCGTCGAGACCAAGCTTGGTCATGGTTCGGCTGGCTTCGCTGTCGGGCTTGGGCTTGCCGATGATGGTGAGCTCGATGTGGCGCTCCGTGCGGAGCTTGGCGATGGCCTCGAGCAGGAAGTGGAGGCCCTTCATGGCCACATCGGCACTGGCGGTGGTGACCAGGTGGCCGGGGATGCGCTCGACGCCGGGCACGGGCTTGAAGAGTTCGGGGTCGACACCCACGGGCACGACGTGGAGCCGATCGAGCGGCACCTTGTGGTCGTGGTGGATGTCGTGCTTGGACGATTCCGACACGGTCTGCACACGCGGGAGGCGCTTGGCAACTTGGGTCTGCATCTTGGTGAACGCGTACCAGCGGCGTTTGCCGAACTGTTCCCACCATGAACGGGCGTGTTCCAACTCGAGTCGGCGATCGACGGTGATCGGATGGTGGATGGTCTCGAGGATCGGCCATCCCTCCTGGTGGAGCTTGAGAATGCCCCAGCCAAGAGTCTGATTGTCGTGGATCAGATCGAACTCGTGGCGGCGGTTGTGGAGGTGGCGCCATGCCCGCAGGCTGAATGCCATCGGCTCCGAGAAGTTGCCCATGTCGAACGAAATGTGTTCGACGGCGTCGGTCCAGTCTTTCCATTCCCAGAATCTAGGCTTGCGCATCGGGTGGGGTTCCGACCAGATGTCGAGGCTCGGCAGCTCCACCAGCTCGACGGATTCGTGGAGGGTGGGGTAGGGCGGTCCGGCTATGACGGTGACCGAATGACCGAGATCGACAAGGGCCTTCGAGAGATGGCGAACGTAGACGCCCTGGCCACCCACGTGTGGCTTGCCCCTGTAGGTGAGCAGGGCTATGCGCAAGTGGCGCTCTTCAGACATTGACGACAAGGCTTCCCCCGCGAACTATGGGACGTCAAATGATGCCGGATTTACGACGTAACCCCACCGGAGGGGTCTGCTCGGGTGTCGTTTGGCACCTGGAGTCGTGGCACGCGAGCATTCACCGGTGCTCGACGTCGACGATCTGTTTCGCCCGGAACTGACCGAAATCAACCGTTTGCCGGCGCGGTCGTCGTTCGAGACCTTCCCGACCGCCGATGCAGCTTTGAGCGGTGGCCAAAGCCCGTGGCGGCTCTCGCTCGACGGCGACTGGTGCTTCATGCTGGTAGACGGTCCCGGGCTCGCCCCCGCCGGCTGGGTGGACCCGGCTTGCGATGTGACGGAGTGGACTCGGCTGGCCGTGCCCGGTTGCTGGACCCGGCAGGGTGTGGGAGACCTTCCCCACTACACCAACATCGTGATGCCCTGGCGAGAGCTCGACGCTCCCGACACCCCTGCACGCAACCCCACCGGCCTCTACCGCACCACCTTCTCCGTGCCCGATGGATGGGCCGGACGCGACGTGATCGTTCACCTTGGAGGGGCCGAGAGCGTGGCGGTGGTGTGGTGCAACGGCCGGTTCGTGGGCATGGGCAAGGACTCGCGGCTGCCGTCGGAGTTCGATCTCACTCCGATGCTCACCGAGGGAGAGAACACCCTCGCAGTGATGGTGATCCGTTGGAGCGACGCCACCTGGATCGAAGACCAGGACCAGTGGTGGCACGCGGGCCTGCATCGCAGTGTCCACCTCGAATCGCGCGGTGAGATGTGCCTAGCCGATGTGAGCATCGGTGCGGATCTGGACCCCGACACCGGCGACGGAATTCTCTCTGTTACGGCGCAGGTCTCGGGGCATCGGCCAAACGCTTCGATACGGGTGGCGCTTCACGGTCCTGATGGGAGGCTGATCATCGAGCCGGTTACGGCCACGGTCGGCAGAGCCGAGTCGGGCGGCCACTTCGAGCAGCTTCTGGGCGCCTACGCATTCGCCGGTCAGGTCGCCGAGGTGCGGGTGCCCGTGGCACAACCGGCACCATGGAGCCCGGAAGTCCCGACGCTGCATCGCGTGGTGGTGGAGCTTCTCGACGGCGACGACGAGGTTGTCGAGGCGACTGTGGTGGCCACCGGATTTCGTCGGGTGGAGGTGCGCGACCGGCGGTTGATCATCAACGGGCGGGAGGTGGTGATCAACGGTGTCAACCGCCACGACCACAACCCGGTCAACGGCAAGACCCTCACCGTGGCCGACATGCGGGCCGATCTCGTGGCCATGAAACGCCACAACATCAACGCGGTTCGAACGTCCCACTACCCCAACGACCATCGCCTCCTCGATCTGTGCGACGAACTCGGACTTTGGGTGATCGACGAAGCCAACGTGGAATCCCACGCTCGGCTCCGTTCGCTGTCCAACGATGAGCGGTACCTGCACGCGATCGTCGAACGGGTGAGGCGCATGGTGCTGCGTGACCGCAACCACGCGTGCATCATCGGCTGGTCGCTGGGCAACGAGTCCGGCCACGGCCCGGCCCACGACGCAGCCGCAGCGTTCATAGCTGGGTGCGGCTCCATCGGAAGAAGGCACCTCTCTAATCTAAAAACTCT
>CAZDYO010000280.1:0-4337 GCA_964509555.1 uncultured Acidimicrobiales bacterium | reverse complement strand
TATCTTGAAACCCTGGCTCTTTTGTATTTCAAAACGGATGATAAGAAGGCAATTGCTCCGGCCCACCCGCCGAGCTGGCCGCGCTGGCCGAGGGGCACGTGTGGGAGACCAGCGTCCCCACCGACGGAGCCAACTGCCGAGCCGTGGGTCCGGGGAGGTTCCATTGCGTCGGGCCCGAACCTCCCTCCGGCGCGGCGGCGGCCCGACCGACAGTGGCCGATGGCTATCTCACACTCGTTGGCCACCATTGACGGCCCGGCTCCACCCACGCGCCAGACTGGCCGGGTGACTTCACAGATCGGGCTCACGGGTGTGGCCATCTCCGGCTTGCTGGTGGCTGTCGCCGTTGTCGTGTCGCTCGTCCGGCATCTCGGGCTGGCCTCCGACATGATCACCGCGTCGGCCCGGGCATTCGTTCAGCTCGCTCTTGTGGGTGTGGCCTTGCGTCTGGTCGTCGACGACAGCGATCCCATCCTCTACGCATGGATCTGGGTGGCGGTGATGATCGCGTTCGCAGCCTCGACGGTGCGCCGTCGCGCCCCGGAGGTCGATGGTGCGTTCGGGCTGGCGCTGGTGGCGTTCGGCGGTGCAGCCATGGTCACCCTTGGAGTCCTGTTCGGGCTCGGTGTATTCGACCTGACCGGCCGGACCCTCGTTCCCCTGAGCGGGATGATGATCGGCAACTCCATGACTGCGATCGTGGTCGCCTCGCGGCGCGTCATCACCGAGGCTTCCGAACACGCCGATCTCATCCAGGGTCGTGTGGCCCTCGGGGCCACGATCGACGAGGCCCTTCTCCCCCATGTGAGGGCATCGTTGCGCACGGCCCTGATCCCCCAGATTGAGACCACCAAGGCGGTCGGGATCGTGTTCCTGCCCGGGGCCATGGTCGGCCTGATCCTGGCCGGTGCCGATCCGATCGACGCGGTTCGCGTGCAGACCGCCGTGATGTACCTGATTCTCGGCAGCGTCTCCACCACGACTCTCATGATCACATTCGGGGTGAGCCGGAAGTTGTTCCCCCGCGTATCACGACCGGGTCATCGTTGGCATCGGTCGCCCCAACCGGGACCGCTCAGGCCGGGAGTGTCCGACCACGGCTGACCCCGGGTTCGGAATTGGTTTCCCCGACCATCACCACGAGCCAGATGAGACCGGCCATCAACACGCCGGCCAGCACCACCGCCGAACGTCCCAGACCAATGGCATCTGCGGACCAGCCCACGATCAACGGCCCGATGACCCTGCCGAGATCGGCCATGAGATTGAACCCGGCGATGAAGGGCGCGGTGGCATCCTCGGGGGCCAGATCACTACCGAGCGTTAGCAGGGATCCGGCGCTGAGCCCGTTGCCAACTCCCATCACCACGCCGGCGACAACGGCAGCCGTGGTTGTGTGAGCCGTGCCCAGCAGGAGGAGCCCGACGGCCATGAGCGTGAACGCCGGCACGATCGCCCGCAACCTCCCGAAGCGGTCCATCACGTATCCGGCCACCGGGAACAACAGGAGATCGGCCGCGGTGCCGACCGCCACCAGAGCACCGACCGCTGCCGGGCTCAAGCCGAGCGAATCCCCGATCAGTGGCACCACGACATGACGACCCGAGCGGGCAGCCATCACCAGCATCGGGCCGAAACCGGTCACCATCAGTCGCCGGAAATGGCGCCTGATCCCGGTGCGCATGGGTACATGCACTTCGCTTGACACCGGTTCGGGTCCGGCCATTCGGCGATGGGCGAACTGGGCGACCAGACCGGAAGCCGACAGGATTCCGCTCAACGCGAACGCTGCCCGGAAGCCGGCCAACTCAACCGTGATCCCACCGATCAGTGGTCCGACCAACACCGACAGGCGAAACGAGCCACCGACAAGGGACATCACCCGGCCGCGGTGCCTTGGATCGATCCGACGGGTGATGAAGGTCTGGCGGGACTGGCCAACACCCACCGTTCCGAACCCGTAGGTGATGCGCAACGCCACCAGCATCGACACCGCGGTTGTCAGCCCCAGGAGGGCAGCCGTGAGCCCCATCATCACGAGTGCCGCCGCCAGGAGCAGGTCCTCGCCCCGACGGTGCGAAATCGCCCCCGCGGGAATGCCGCCCAGTACCGAACCGAATCCGGCAGCCGCCAGAACGACCGAAACCGCCGAGAAGCTCAGACCGTGGTCGAGAAGATACAGCGGCAGCACCGGAAGCAGCACGCCGGTTCCGATGCCACTGGCCAGCCAGGGGATGTAGACCGGCAGCGCCAGCGACCGCATGACGGGACCGATCTTCTCGACGGGCTCAGCCGAGCGCATTGGCTATCCGATGCGCGTTGGAGCGAATCATGTCGAAGTACGTTGCTGGCCCATCGCCTTCGACGGACCCCAGCGACTCGACCAGAAGCGGAACGAGCTTCGCCCCCGCAGCGCGGGCAACGGTGGCCGCATCGTCCGAGGCGATGGTCGGCTCGGTGAAAACCGTGTCGATCCCCTCGGCCGTGGCGGTCTCCGTCAGCGTGGCGATGTTGGCGGTCTGGGCCTGGGCCAGAGGAAGGTTCGACGGAAGAATCGAGCCGATCACCTCGAATCGGTAACGATCGGCGAAGTAGGCGAGCGCATCGTGGTTGGTGATGAGCCGGCGGCGGGCGTCGGGTACGGCCGCCAGAATCGCGGCCGCCTCGGAGTCGAGCGAAGCCAGCCCCTCGACCAAGGAGTCAATACAGGTGCCGAGAGGCACGGCCGGTACGCCGATCGACAGAAGCGACTTCTGCAGTGCCGGCAGGGTCGATGCCACACGAATCGGATCGAGCCAGACGTGGGGATCGAATCCCCCATCATCGGATTGCAACAGGCGATCCGCGGCCTCGCCGATCCGCAGGAGGCTCGTGCCGGAGGAGACAGACGCGTCGAGTGTGCGATCAAACCCCTGCTCGATGCCCAGACCGTTGGCCACGATGAGGTCAGCATCCTCAAGGATGGCCCGGTCGCGTAGAGACGGCTCGAACTCGTGGGCACTGAGTCCGGGAGGCACCAGGACATCAACGTCGACCAGGTCGTTGCAGGTGGCCCCGGAAACAATGTCGGCCCAGATCGACGTGGTGGCCACGACGACCGGCCGCCGACCGTCTCCAACCGCCGACACGCCCGCTGATGAGCAGGCCGATACGACGGTCGCCAATGTCAGCAGAATCGCCACTGTTCGCCGTCGACGGATCATTCAGCGAGGCTACGGATCAACTCGGCGCCCGCGCACGTCGATATTCAATCGGTGGGTGAAGCCAGAACTATCACGATCCATCGAAGCACCGGGGTTCCCGCCCCGGGGGTCGCCGGACGGTGGGCAAATCCCGATACCTCAACCGCCATAAGTCGAGCGGACGGAAGATCAAGCGAATCGACAAGCGTGTGGCTGAACGAGAGCAGATCGTTCTCGAAGGCCGGACCGATGTGGCTGCACTCCTGCCATCCGAGCACTGTGGCCATTCCCGGCAGCACGCGACTGAGCGACGCCTGGGCCAGTCCGACGACGTGGCCGCCGTAAACCAGGCGTTCGGGATAGGGCGACTGCCCGGCGTCACGGTGGATCATGGCCAGGTTGTGGGTGAGACGAACCAGCGCGGTGGCACCGTCGATCACGTCGCGGGTGGGGTCGACAATCGTGTCGCCCGCCGCCCAGAGCGGTGATGGACCCAGGGGACCGAGGTTCCACCCGTCGGGAACCAGCCCCACGAAGGAATGCAGGTCGAGAGTCGAAGTTTCGCCCAGGTCGTCGGAGTGACCCGGCAGCTCGGCACCTTCGGTGGGCAGCATCGGGCAGCGTTGATAAACCACCACCGGCCGGTCGCCGGCACTGGTGACGATGTCGACCAGAACCTTGCCGCGTGGCGCCCGTCCGGGGCGCGGTGTCGAGTCGGACAGCGCCGCAACGGTGACCTCGGTCGAGATGGTGTCGCCCAGATGAACCGGCGAGACCATCCTGAGATCGCGGTAGAAGAGGTTGGCAACGGCTCGGCGGCTGATCGTGGTGCTCTGACCTATCGACAGCTGCATCACCAAGCCGGGGCTGGCCAGGGGTCGCTGGGATCCGGTGACCTCGCGGCACAGTTCGGTGTCGAGACAGAGCGGCAGGCGTTCGCCGACGATCGCCTGGTAGAGGGCTGCGATTCCCGGGTCGAGGGTGACCCCCGGCTGACGGGGCATCCGGTCGCCCCGCCGGAGATGATCGTAGAACGGGCCGTCCAACAGAATCGGATCAGGATGGGATCGGGTCCCCGCTTCTCGGTCACCCAATAGGAGAACTCCGATTTCACCGATCCGGCGCACCCAGATGTCGGCGGAGCCACCGAGGACG
>CAZDYO010000279.1:0-4347 GCA_964509555.1 uncultured Acidimicrobiales bacterium | reverse complement strand
AGAGACACGTCGAGTCGTCGGTGTGGCCGGGGGCTTCGATCGCCTCCCATCCGTCGAGAGAGTCCGGAGTGTTGGCCTCATCGAGGAACCCGTCCGGTTCGAACGGAATGGTCAACATTTTCGGGCCGCCGAACCCGATCCTGCGGCCGGCCCCGACGAACTCGCGCATGGCGGTCGAGTCGAACTTCTGACCGGCCAGGACCGGCAGAAACCGGATCAGGTTGTCGAGGCCGGATCCCCGTGGCTCTTCACCCTCCAGGTAGCTCCTGCATCTCGCGGGTAGGAGCACCGTTGGACGATGTTGACTCAACACATGAGGCATGCCCCCGAGGTGGTCGGGATGGGCATGGGTGCACAACATCGTGTCGGGTGACGCGTCGGGGCCGAATGTCGAGGTCATGCAGTCGAGAGCCTCGGCCGTGACCGACGGGAGTCCCGGATCCACCAGTGTGATTCCGGCATCGGGATCACCGACGATGTAGCAGTTGAAGATCCACTTGCTCCTGAGACGGATCGGAAGATCAAACAGCGGGCCGGACACGCCCAAAGGCTAGACCAAACGACTCTGTGTGGTCCCGCAGTGGCATAGCGAGAGGAGATGGGACATCATGGGCACGGGAGGGCCAATGGCGATTCTTGAGGTTCTGGTCGATTCGGGGGTCTGCGAGATCGAAGGCGTGATCGACGGTGAAGTTGTCTCGGTGTCGCGTGCTGCCCTGCAGGAGTCGATCGGGTGGGAAATCAAGCCCGAAGGATTGTGCCGCGGCGACATCTGTGTGCCCGTGACCGACGATGGTGGGATCGTTCACGGGGATCAGGTGGACCTGGTGGCCGCGGCACGGCTCACCGGATCAGAGGTTCTCATAGACCACGAAGCCCCAGCCATCGCGATATCTCTGCCGGCCCCAATGCGTGAGCAGACTCTCGTGGGAAGGCAGGCCGCAGAATTCACGCTGCCCGATCTCAACGGTGATTCGCATTCCCTCAGCGAGTTCGCCGGAAAGCGCCGATTACTGGTGGCCTTCGCAACCTGGTGAGGTTGCCGCTACGACCTGCCCGGGTGGCAGGCTCTCCACGACGAACTTTCCGAGGCCGGTTTCACGGTGATGGCGGTGGCCCTCGACGAATCCGCCGAAGAGGTGCGCGGGTACACCGAGGGCATCACCTATCCGGTCTTGATCGACCGTGACCGTGTGATCACCGAGCTCTACGCGATCAGCAATGTTCCCACCGTCATCTGGATCGAGGCCGACGGCACGATTGCCCGACCCAACGCCGCCGAGCCCGGCACCGACATGTTCGTGGATTTCACCGGAGTCAGCGCCACCCCCCACATGGACGCCGTGAGGGCATGGGTCCACACCGGAGTGATTCCCGGTGATGGCGCGACCCCGGTTGAGGATCTCGATGCCTCCGAGGTGGAGGCCCGTCTGGCCTTTCGCATGGCTCTCCACCACCGCCGGGCCGACAACCCCACACGGGCCGAGCACTGGTTCGACAAGGCGGTGAACCTGGCACCGCTCGACTTCACCATACGGCGCGCGGCCATGCCATTGAGGGGAGATGATCCGTTCGGGGCTTCGTTCTTCGAGCTGTGGGAAGAGTGGCAATCAGCCGGGAGGCCGTTCCATGGTGTCGCTCGCGGCTGACCCCCGCTTCTCAGTTTGTCAGAGTTCCTGCCGACTGGCCGAGTTGTGATCACCAACGGCGAGAATGGCATCGACCACGATGTCCTGTGGCGGATAGGCACATGGTTCACGCGCTCCGGAGCAGCCGACTACGACGAAGTGGTCACCGACGCCCTGGCCGCGTTCGCTCTCAAGCTCGGTGCGCATTCGGCCAATATCTGGAGTGTTTCACTGCCCGAACTTGAAGGCGAGGTACGTCATCGCTGGGCCAGCGGCCCGGATGTGGATCTGGGCCCCGGTGCGGAGATCCTCGTCGATCCCAGAGTTGTCGACGCCTTGGCTGCGAACCACGGTGCCATGGTCATCAGCGATCGTCTCCTGGTGGGCGAGGAGCGCGCCGAGGAACTCGGGTGGGCCGACGGCCAGTCGGGTGTTGCGGTCATCAACCAAACGGACACCAACGCGACCGCGGTGGTCGTGGGGGCCAGCAGCGGCGATTGGGGCGACGCCGAGGTCGATCTGCTCCGTGGCTTCGCCACGATGCTTCGCCAGTTCGATCGGCGAATAGACGACGAACGACATCTGCAGCTTCGCCTGCAACTCGATCAGCTGGTGGTGGCCGGTTCCACCGAACTGCTTGCCGCGCATCACGGCGAGTGTGAGGAAGTGGTCCACGGCCTGCTGCGCGATCTCAGGGAGATCCTGGGAGCGAGAGTCATCGCGCTGCTCTACATGGCCCCCGACCAAGACGAAGTCGAGGTCGTGGTGATCGATTCGATCCATACGATTCCGGAGTTGTTGTTGAGCTTCCGCGAGGCCGACTATCACCCGCCGCTTCGCGGAATCGTGGGCGACTCGCTTCGGGAGGTTCTCGAGACGGAGCAGGAATTCCTTCTCGAACCGGCGCTCGCCGACCTGTTTGGTCCGGACGTGCTCGAACAAGTGGGGCTCAGCGGTCTGAGCCGGAGCGCGGTTGTGATGCCCGCATCCGCGAAAGGCACCCACACCGCCTCGGTTCTGGTCGTGCGCGACACCGACAGTGAGTGGCTCCCGGAGGAACTCGATGCCACCAAGACGATCGCATCGCTCATCGCCCAGGCGAGGGTGCGCGCCGACGCCGAGGAGCAATCATGGTTCCGGCTGGGCGCTCTCGAGGTACTGGGGCGGTCATCGGCGGCGTTCATCGACGTCGAGCCTGAATCATTCGCTGCGTGCATGTCGAGCGTGCTGGAGACGGTCGGCACGTTCCTCGGGCTCGATGCCCTGTCCACGTGGCACGTCAACCACACGGATCGGACCTACACCGTCGATCACTGGTGGGCGGCCGACAGCGACATCTGCCCTGATCCGGTCGTTGCTGTGGCGTGGGGCGAGTCGACGGTGTTCGACTCAGCTCGCCTCGAATCCGTTCCGGCCACCGGGACCGCCGCGCCGGCGTCAGGTGGATTGTCATCGGTGGTCGTCCCCAGTGGCGATGGCAAGGTCGATCGACTACTGGTGGCCTGGCGACGATCGGATGGGCCATGGCCCAACGATGTCGTGGCTCTGGTGGAGTCTCTCGGACGAACCATCGACCAGGCGGTGGCCCGAGTCGCCGGTCAGGCATACGCCACCGCGGCATTCGGGTCGGCCCCGGTCGGGGTGTTGATTGCGGATCAGGACTGGCGGGTCATTTCGTGCAACAAGGCACTCGCCGACTTTCTCCGGGTTGACTCACCCGAAGACCTTGTCGGTTCGGTTCCGTCAGAATACATGCCTGACATTCCCGAAAGTTCGGAGTGGGAGGTTGAAGACGACTACTACGGAAACGAGATCGCCTTTCGCCAAGCCGACGGTCGACGCGTGTGGGCCCAGGTGCGAGTCACGAAGATGGACGGCGCGATGGAAGGTGCCTGGCGATGGTTGGCCCACGTGGAGGACATAACCAATCAGCGTCGGGCCATGACCCTGCTGCGTTGGCAAGCCACCCACGATGAACTCACCGGATTGTCCAATCGACGCGACGTACTCCGCCAGATTTCTGATCGGTTGGCTTCACCCGCCGAATCCCCGCTGGCCGTGCTCCTGCTCGACCTCGATCGCTTCAAGGTCATAAACGACTCTCTCGGACACGACCGCGGCGACGAACTTCTCGTGGTCATTTCCGATCGGCTACGGCTGGCGGTACGCCCCGGTGATCTGGTGGCCAGGTTGGGAGGCGACGAATTCGCGGTGCTGCTGGCGGGGCCGACCGATCTCGACGCCGCCCAGCGCATGTCGGAGCGGCTCCTCAATCTCATCAGTGAGCCGATCACATTGGGCAGCCAGGTCGTGTATCCCTCATCGAGTGTGGGTATCGCCGTGAGCGACGGTCACACCGATTCCGCCGAGTTGTTGCGTCGGGCCGACATTGCCATGTACCGGGCCAAAGCGGAAGGTCGCGGGCGGTTCGAGGCGTTCGACGAGGAGCTTCGCTATCGAGTGGTCGAACGGATGGACACCGAGGCCGGCCTGCGGGGAGCGCTCCGCAACGGCGAACTGATCGTTCACTACCAGCCCGAGTTCTCCCTGCAGACCGGCGAGGTTGTCGGCGCCGAGGCACTCGTTCGCTGGCAACACCCAACCCGCGGGATTCTCGCGGCGGGCTCGTTCATAGATGTTGCCGAAGAGGCCGGGATGCTGATCGAGATCGGTGAGCTGGTCCTTCGGCACGCATGCTTGGAAGCAGCCGGATGGCCAC
>CAZDYO010000278.1:0-4352 GCA_964509555.1 uncultured Acidimicrobiales bacterium | reverse complement strand
CACTTCCGATCGCTCCGACCACGAGTCTCGCCGGGACAATGAACAGCAACAGCGTGAACGTCACGAGAATGGTGACTTCGTCGCCGACCGACTTGCGCGTGGCGACGGCGACCGCCGGAACGGCCGCCATGAACAACGCGGGGATCGGGCCGACGGTGACCAACAAGACGGTCGCCACGACGGCGAGACCAACGAGCCCACCTGTGATGGCCGAAGCCCTGGCCACCGGCAACTCGGCCGCCGAAAGGCGGCCGAGCGAGGTCACGGGTTCCTCTCGCGTCTGGCAGCGTTGCCTGTGCCACGGGAGGCCGGCACGCGCGTTTCGTCGATCTCACTGATTCCGAATGCGCCGCCCATCAATTGGTCGTCGAGCACCGACATGGGATCCGTCGTCGGCCGTCGCTGGCCTCCGATTTCGATGTTGCGACGCTGGAGCGAGGCGAATACGAACGCCAGGTTGATGGCGAGTCCGATGCCGAGGGCCGCAGTGGCCAACACGCCCCGGGCCTTTGACGCGAACAGGGGCGTGGGTGGATTGGGTGGACCGCTCACACGGAGATTGATCCGCAGTTCGGGGGTTACCCCCGCTCGCTCCTGAAGCAGGTCGAGTTCCTCGGCGGCGAGATCGAACACGATCTGCAGATCGTCGACCACGCCGGTCGGGGTGTTTCCGATCGCCGACATCGACAGCAGGGCACCACCCCCGCTGGGATTGAACTGAACCGAGTACTTGGACTCAACCCCCGCGTCGTCGGCGCGGATTGCAAAGTTGGGCGAGTTGACGATGTCGATGAGCGCCGCGGAGGTGAGGCTCACGTTGCGACCGTCGGACAGGAGTGGGTTGATGTTGACGAACTCGCCATCGGACTCCACGAAGGCGGGCCGGAGCGCGAGCACGCTCACGGACGACTGGTATTGGTTCTCGGCCGATGACGCAACCAGCACGATTGCTGCAACGGTGGCGAGCAGCGTGGCGGCAACCACCCACTTCTGCTCGAATAGGGTGCGCAGTAGTCGTCTCAGATCCACGGTCGAGGGTCCTCGTTTGTCAGGCTGGAATGGGCGCAGCCGGCGCGGCGTCCACATCGTACTTGTCGGCCAAACCATGCGGGAAGTGACAGGTTGGCGCCGGAGGTCATGATCTTCGCCAGGGGGTGGCCAGTTCAATCGCCGCGGTCTTCATCTCGCCGGCCATGTGTCTGCCGAACGTGGCGAACCATATGCGCGTCGCGAGGCCGAGTCCGTGCAGCCGCCGGTGGAGCGGAAGATCGCTGCGAATGACCGCGCGGAGATGCGACCAGTACAGACGGGTGCGGGGCAGGGCGTGGCGATGCCGTCGGCGGGGATCGAACCAGGCATTTATCTCCCGGCCGGATCTGTTGGCGACCATCGAGGTGGATTCGTGGTATCGGCGCAGAAACAGACGGTCGGGAACCTCGATGAAGTGACCCTGCAGCATCAGATCGGCGAGCGTCACCATGTCTCCGCCCCAGTGATGACCGATCAGACGAGTGCGGCGAAGCGCCTTGGTCTTGATCACCCCGAATATTGCGTGTTGTTCTCCCTGATGAGGCAGATATCGAGCCAGCCTGTCGAGCGGATCGGGATCGTTGAGAAACAGGTCATCGCGGAACTCCGGATCAATCACATCGCCATTGCCGTCGATGAGGATCGTTCTCGGATAGCACAGGACGGCGTCCGGATCGGACAGCAGCTCCTCCACACAGCGGGAGATGAAGGTCGGCTCGCAGACGTCGTCGTGGGCCGACCACTTGAAGAACTCGCCGTTGGCCATTGGAACGATCCGGTTGTAGTTCCGGGTGGCTCCGATGTTGTCGGGAAGGATGTCGTATCGGATACGGGAGTCGACCGCCACCGCGGACTCGACGATCTCGCGTGTGCCATCGGTGGAGGCATTGTCGGAGACAATGATCTCGAGGTTCGAGTAGTCCTGGGCGCGAAGCGAGTCGAGGGCCTCTTCGAGATAGTTCTCGCCGTTGAACACCGGTAGTCCGATGGTGACCAGGGGAGTTGGGTTCACGCGACCACCTCCACGGTCGCTCGCGACCCCATGGCCCTGAGACTCGCGCGGATCTCGTCTTCGTAGATCGGATTCATGACGAGGATCAAGCTGGCTTCCATGACGCGTGGATCGTCGGGTGTGGTCACCGGAACCGCGCTGGCGGGCATGTAGCGGCCGGCCTTGCGGGGATTGAGATCGATCGCCACTGATACGGTTGTATCGGCTCCGGGTACCAGGGCCGCGAACGAGACTCCCTTGGATCCGGCACCCCAGATGGCGGCGTGACGGCCGTCCTCGGCGAGCCGTTCGAGTCGGGCGGCCCACGACGCAACAGCGGCCCCGAAGCCGGTTCCGAACGATCCGGTGTCGGCGGCCGGACGGATGTCGAGCGTTGCCGGTTCGCCGAGCCGGGCGGTGACGGACAGGTACTGGCCACCGAAGGATGACTCGACCCGAATCGGGGCCAGGGCGTTGTCGGTGCACAAACGGGACAACGACCGGCCGGTGAAATACGAGGGATGTTCGTAGATGACATCCCAGTAGGCGTGGTTCTCGATCATGTGATCGGCATCGGGCACCTCGAGGTAGATCACCGGATCGGATTCTCTCCACTGCCCGAGACCGGCCACCAGCATCGAAGGATCGGTCAGATGTTCGAGCACGTGACGGCTCACGACCAGCGCGGGTTTGAGGTCGCTTCCGGCGGCCTCGTAGGTGTCGTTGACGACACGAACACTTCCCGCTCCGGCATGGTGATCGATGGCGCCGTCGTAGGAGGGGTCGAAGCCGATGGCCTCGTTGTTGCCGGCGTCGGCAAGCATCGCCAGGAAATCGCCCTTGCCGCAGCCGAGTTCGACGACCTGTCGATCACGAATCCCGTAGGTCTCGACCAGCCTCGATGCCAGGTCGGTGGCGTAGCTCTGAAAGGTGGGTGAGAAGTGGAGCGAGTTCTCGTAGTCGGGGGAGTAGTCGATGAGCCGCTCGTCGAACGCGGAATTGAAGATGTGGCCACAGCCCGGGCACGACGCGAGGGTGATCTCGCCCACAGGAGCGTCGGCGGCCTCGGTGGCATCTGCCAGAAGCACGTTGCAAAAAACGGGGGCCCCCTTGATATCGGCGATCGCGGTCGCGCCGGCGGTCCCGCACACGGGGCATGCATTGGTGCTCATCGGAGAAGTTCCCCTGCCTCGAGTCTGATGAATGTGGTGCCGGTGTCGTCCCCCCATTCCCAATTCGACACTACGCCAATTCGATTCGCGACGAGCGACACCTGGGAGGGGAGCATGTCGGCAAACCTTCGATACATCACCGGGACGTCATCGACCCACACCGCAAAGTGCCGTCCGTCTACCACAACCCGAAGATCGTGCTCGACACCGTGCCTGACCGCATGGCCGACATTGCTCCACACCGCGTCATGTTCGTACATCACCTCGCGCCCGGAAAGTCGGGCAAAGCAGCTGATCGACGATCCGTCGAACGTGTCGTCGAGCCAATTGTTGACAATGAGCAAATTGTCGGGATCCTGCATGATGCACAACCCGCTCCGGCCCCGGTGTCCCTGTCCGCGGGAGCCGGGTGGCCGCTGCCGGAGGGTGACCTCGACACCTTCGGGATGGGGCCAAGCGATGGTGTGGATGGTGCGACCCGGATTGGGACGGTCGAGTCCGGCTTCCACGACGCAGGTGCCGTCTCCGGTGCATTCGACCTCGCCGTTGCCGATGGATCGCTCCCAGCCGATCTGCTTGCGCAACAGCCCCGATGATGATGGCAACGAGACAGAGGTGCGTCTGGACGACGGTGGGTGCCAAACGTCGGACGGCACGAGTTGCGGCAGATGCAGGGTCGGCTTGATCACCTCGGCGGATCGGAGACCCGCCACCGACGTGAGGTCCATGGTGGATGGCCCGGCCCGGCGATCGTCGAGAGTTACCTGGCCGAAACCGTCGTCCATCGGTACACCGATGTGCTTGCCGTCGATGATCACGACTGCGGGGCTGTCGGCATGTATTGCCAGGATTGAGGCCGGCCCATCCAACTCCACAATCGGTGTGCCGTCCCCTTCTTCCCACGACCAGAGAGAGGCGGCCCTGTGTTGGGTCCAGAACGGATCGTGGATGGCGATGAAAGAGTCGATCCTGGTGTCGATCCGGTAGTTGACCTCGCCCTGGATCTGCTGATGAACCGACGCGTGGATCGGGCCCTTCGGGGGGTTCGGATCGATCGCCACCGGGCGGAACTCGGGGACCGTCGGGGCCCAGTTGGTGTCGAGAGTGGTGGCAACACAGTGGATCACGAGATCGGAGGGGCGTCGGGGAGGGAAAGAGTG
>CAZDYO010000277.1:0-4357 GCA_964509555.1 uncultured Acidimicrobiales bacterium | reverse complement strand
ACCTCGTCGACGGGATCGGACGGAGGCGTGGTTTCGGGCTCGTCGACGACCGGGGCGGCCTGATTCAGCACGCGCCACAGCCGGCTCAGATCGGCCGGTGATCTGGGAACCCCCGGAACCTTCGGACCGAGGATCTCATTGGCCCGGGCTACCACGTCGTCCTTCGACATGCCAAGGGTCCGGACGGCCATGTCGACCACCTCTCCCGGGGAGGTGGGAGCGAACTCCGTCGTCGGCTCAGTCGGCGCCGACGCCGACGCCGATCTTGGCACCGTCGGCGGCACGACGGGTGGCGACGTCGACTCGGGCGCCGACGAAGCCGGGGCGGCCTCGCGAGGAGCGCCGCTGCGTTGCTGGTTGAGAGCCCTGCGGGCCGCCGCCGCGGGGCCGACATCGCGGCTTGGGGATGTGGTCTGATCGTGGTCGCTCGGAGTGTCGACGGCCGGAACGACAGGCGGAACATCGGGCGCCGCCACAGAGGTGGATGCCGGGGCGACAGAGGGCACGACAGGGGGCGGCGATGGAGGCGGCTGACCAGCAGCAGAGTCGAGTCGCTTCTCGAGCTGTTCAATTCGCTGGGTAAGGGCGTCGAGCGACTGATCGCCACCAATCCGGCAGATCCGCACGAGGGTGACCTCAAGGGCCACGCGCGGATCGGGGGCCTGGCGCATCCCGACGAGAGTCGTGCCGATCATCTCCAGCGCTCTGGTCATGGCCGCCGGCGAGAACCTGGCCGCCAGCGCCTCCGCCCGCCGACGGGCTCCGCCCGCGAGCGTTGGAGGTGGGGAACCCATGGCCACCAGGAATGCATCGCGTAGTCCGGAGACCGCGTTCTCCCCGATTCGTCTGGGATCGGTTCCATGACCGGTGGCATCGACCACCGCCGACAGCGCCGCCGCGGCATCACGGTCGGCCAACGCCCCGAGCAGAATCTCCGTGGAGGAGTCGACCTCTATCACCCCTCCGGCGGCAACCACCCCGTCGAGGGCCGAAAGCGTGTCGCGTACCGAGCCACCACCGGCCCCGATCACATGGTCGATGGCCGCGTCGTCGACATCGAGCCCGGCGTCGTCGATCACCCACCTGATGTGGGCCTCCATCTCCTCGGCCCCGAGCAGGTTGAGCTCGAAGACCTGACAGCGGCTGCGGATGGTGGGAACGACCTTGTGTGGTTCGGTGGTCGCCAACACCCAGGTGACATGGGACGGTGGTTCCTCGAGGGTCTTCAGGAGGGCGTTCTCCGCTCCGGGCGTGAGCATGTGGACCTCATCGAGGATGTAGACCTTGGCTCTTCCGGGCGTGCCGAGGTTGACCCGAGTGAGAAGGTCGCGCATGGCGTCGACACCGTTGTTGGAAGCAGCATCGAGTTCGTGGAGATCGAACGAACGCCCCTGCTCGATGGCCAGGCAACTCTCACATTCGCCGCACGGCTCACCGTCGGTGCCCCGATTCTCGCAGTTGAGTGCCTTGGCCAGAACCCGCGCCGAGGTGGTCTTGCCGGTGCCACGGGGGCCGTGGAACAGGTAGGCATGGCCAACCTCGTCCTTGACGACCGCGTTCTGGAGGGCCGCCACCACATGGGGCTGACCCTTGATCTCGGCGAATTTCTGTGGGCGATAACGACGGTAGAGCGACTGGTAGGCCATGCCCTTTCGACTCTACCCCGCGTGGGTAGACGGGTCGGCGGCTCCACCCATGCAACTACGCGACAAACGCCCGTTCCCGGGAGTGACGGCCAGGTGATCTGCGGCACACGGGATGCACCGCTGAGAGCTGCTGCCTTCCGGCCCTGACTCGGTTCACGGGAGCCCGTTGCACAGGACCCGACCGCCACACCCCGGAACGGGCGTCGCAAATATCACGATACCCTCGTCATCCGAATCCCGCTCCTGCGGGTGACGGGAGGGTTGCCAGAGCGGCCGAATGGGCACGCTTGGAAAGCGTGTGAGGTGCAAGCCTCCGTGGGTTCAAATCCCACACCCTCCGCAAAGACGACCGGTGCGGATCGGGGGGTCCGCACCGGATCGTCTGGCCGCCTTCCCATGTTGGGGGTCGATCGACGTAACATCGCCGCCATGAACAGCCCCCTCCCCGATCATGGACGCCCCGCCGACGAAGTGTTCGCCGACCAGACGAACTGGCACCACGACGACATCGACTGGCGCGGCGGTCGGGCGTTCAGCCTCGTTTACAACGCCGACGATCCCTCTCTCGAGGCCCTCCAGCATCGGGTGGCCGATGCCTACCTTCACGAAAACGCACTCAACCCGTTCGTGTATCCGAGCCTCGTACGCATGGAAGAAGAAGTGGTTGCTGTCGCCGCTGGGCTGTTCGGCACCGACCCCAAGGCCGGCACCATGGCCGCCGGCGGCACCGAGAGCATCTTCCTCGCGGTCCACACGGCCCGCGAGCACGCTGTGGGCCAGGGCATCTCCAACCCGGGCATCGTGATCCCGTCCACCGCCCATCCGGCCTTCAGCAAGGCCGTTCACTACCTGGGCATGAAGGAGACCCGTGTTCCCGTCGGCGCCGATCTGAAGGCCGACCCCGAGGCCATGGCGGCCGCGGTCGGCCCCGACACCGCGCTGATCGTCGGTTCGGCCCCGTGCTATCCGTTTGGCGTGATCGATCCGATCCCGGAGATCGCCGCCATCGCCGTCGAACACGACACCCTCTGCCATGTCGATGCCTGTCTGGGTGGCTGGCTGTTGCCGTTCTGGGAGCGCATCGGCGAGCCGGTGCCGCCGTGGAACTTCGAGGTCGAAGGGGTCACCTCCATATCTGCCGATGTCCACAAGTACGGATACTGCTTCAAGGGCGCTTCGGTGATCGTCTACCGCGACGAGCCCATGAAGCATCACCAGTACTTCCTGTTCCAGGATTGGCCGGGGGGTCTCTACGGTTCGGCCACCACCGCCGGCACCCGACCCGCCGCACCGATCGCCGCGGCTTGGGCAACGATCCAGCATCTGGGCCTCGACGGTTACCTGGCCAAGGCCGAGGTGGTGCGCGACACCACCCGTCGTTTCCGTGAGGGGATCGAGGCCATCGATGGTCTTCATGTCACCGGCGAGCCACAGATGTCGCTGTTCGAATTCACCGCCGACGACGGAATGGACACCACCGGTGCCATCGGCGACGTGATGGACGACCGGGGTTGGAAGCTCGACCGACAGGACGGCGGTCTCCACCTGATGATCTCACCGGGACATGCCAAGGTCGTCGAGGATTTCCTGACCGATCTGGAGTTCGCGGCCGCCAACCACGGCACCAGCCGAGGCGTCGAAGCGGGCTACGGCGGAGTTGTCTGACACGTGACTCGTGAAAGGCGACTGTCGGTCGCCGTTGCCATTGTCGTGATCGAGGTGGTCCTCGATCAGTCCACGAAGTGGTGGGCCAACTCATCCCTGCGCACTGGTCGCACCATCTCGGTGTTGCCCACCGTCGATTTTCGATTGGCGTTCAACAGTGGGTTCTCTTTCAGCACCGGTTCGAGCCGGGGACAACTAATCACGGTGTTGGTGGCGGCCATCGCCGGGGTCCTGGTGTGGCAGATCATGCGCGAGGCCCGCACCACGCGTACATTCCTGATGGCTGCGATCCTGGGCGGCGCCATCGGCAACTTGATCGACCGTGTGTTTCGCGCCGACGACGGGCTGTTCTCCGGTCGGGTGATCGATTTCATCGACGTGTCGTGGTACGCGGTTTTCAACGTGGCCGACATGTTCGTGGTGGTCGGCGCCATCACCTTGGTGATCCACGAAGTGTTGCATGACAGACATTCATCGCATGACTAAGGTCGCCGGCATGAACGAAACATCGGTCTACTCAACCACAAGAGTCACCGTCGACTCACCCTACGAGATAGCCCGCTGGCGGGCTCTGTTCCAGTGGGTGCTCTACATACCCCATGCCATCGTCGCCGGCATCCTGAGCTACGCCACGATGGTGACCGTCCCGTTGCATTGGCTGATCGTGCTGATCACCGGCAAACCCAACAAGGCGATCTATGGCTTCAATGCCATGATCCTGCGCTACGAGACCCGGGCCGGGCTCTTCCTCTACGGGTTCTCCGAGGAGTTCCCGCCGTTCGCGTTCTCGCAAGGCGGAGCCGACGATGGTGCTTATCCACACATTCGCCTCGATCTGCCTGAAGCCCCCGATTCGATCTCGAGGGTGTCGGTGTTCAACGGCATCCTGGCCATTCCGCATTACATCCTGGTGATGATCTACGGCATCGGCGCAATGGTCGTGTTGATGATCGCTTGGTGGGCGGTGCTGTTCACCGGCAAGTGGCCGTCGGGAATGCGCGATTTCATCGTGAAGTTCGGCAGCTACTACGCCCGCGTGTGGGCCT
>CAZDYO010000276.1:0-4363 GCA_964509555.1 uncultured Acidimicrobiales bacterium | reverse complement strand
CGAGAATCACTTCAACCGGCAGACGGTGGAGGTCGGGATCGACCAACACCCTGAGACCGTCACCGACCCGGTGGCGGCGGTAGCCGTCGAGCCTGCGACCTTTTGTGTGGGCGTCGACCGACACCTCGAATTTCTTGCCTCAACCGTAGGGTTCGAGGAGATCGACAACCGCCGTGCCCCCGCGCTTGCGGATGACGGCCGCGGCTTTTTCTGTGACGTCTATCTGCACGCGATGGTCAACCCCGAGAGTGGCCCGATGATTCCTCAACGTGGCCGGTGAACAATTGTCGGCTGGGATCTTACGCCAGACACTGTGTATCATCCCCGGGGATCTTTAGAAGGAATGGATGAAGAAGTGGTGGCCCGCTCTCGACGGGCTCAGAGGGGCAGCAGTGATCGCGGTGGTGATCTATCACCTCGACGAACGAGCGCTGCCGGGAGGCTTCCTGGGGGTGAGCCTCTTCTTCTCGATATCGGGATTCCTCATAGTCGGACAGCTTTCCGCCGAACACGAGGCCACCGGAGGGATCGACCTGCGTCGATTCTGGGTACGCCGGGCCCGGCGCCTCGGCCCGGCGCTGCTGCTCACCCTGTCCGGTACCACGGTGGCCGTCTGGGCCAACGACCCGACATCGCTGGGCGCGTGGTGGTCGATGCCATTGCCGGCTTGGGCTACGTCGCCAACTGGCACGACATGACCGCACCGGTGGCCTATGCGGAGCGCTTCGGCACGGCGATCCAGCCGCTGGGCCACATCTGGTCACTGTCGATCGAAGAGCAGATGTATCTGGTGACCCCGTTGCTGATCGCGTGGGTGGGGATTCGCAGGGCCGGCTGGGTGGCCCTGGCAACTGTGGGGCTCGGGCTCGCGGTCTGGTGGGGTTCGGCGGATGCCTATCTCGCAACCCCGGTACGTCTCGTGGAGGTTCTCGGGGGTGCCTGGCTCGGCGTTGGAATCCACCGCGGCCGGCCCGTTCCGGGATGGCTGGTGAGGGCCGCGGTCCCCGGTGCGATGGCGGCCGTGGCGGCTGTCGTGGTCGTTCACGACAACGACCCCATGGTCTTCACCTGGTTGCTGCCGGTGGTGGCTGTGCTCTGGACTGCTCTGCTTGCCGGGGCCACCGTCGACGGACGGTTCGCCAAGGTCATGTCGAATCCGGCTCTGTGCTGGGTCGGGCAGCGGTCCTACGCCATCTATCTGATCCACGTGCCGCTGATCGAGTTGACGGACTGGTCGCCGGTTGTCGTCGCTGTCACCACGCTGTTCCTTGCTGAGCTCAGCCATCGGGCCGTCGAGACGCCCGTGCGTTCGGGCAGGGTGAGGCTGCGCTATGTCGGAGGTGCAACGGTGGCTGTGGCCGGCGCGGTTGTCGGGATGTTGTTGATCAACTACCAGCAGCCCGATGTGGCTGCCACCTTTGAGCGGTCGATGGCCGAAGCGCCGGTTCGTACGGTGGCACCGGTGGTGACGACGACACCACGATCATCCACCACCGTGCCGTCAACCACGACCGGGGCACCCGTGCCCCGCATGCCGGAGTCGCCGCGGATACTCGTCGTCGGGGATTCCGTAGCGGAGTCGCTGCAGCCGGCGCTCACGGCGTTCGCCGAATCGGTGGGCGGCGAGCTGGTCCCAAGGGCCGTGGCCGGCTGCTCCCCGCTGTTCGATGACGCAATGCGGTGGAACCTCAGATTCAGCCCGGACCCGTCGGGTTTCGTTCCGGCCGGATACTGCCGACCGTCGGTGGGTTCGCTGATCGCCGCGGCCGGGCCCGTCGACGTGGTGGTGATGATCGACCATGGCATGATGCTGGCCGACCATCAGCCCGTGGCCGGTGATCCGGGTGTGTGGATCTCGATCCTCGACAGACCGGTTCGCGATGCCCTCACCGAGAGCTACGGGTCCTGGATCTCCCAGGCCGATGAACACGGTGCGGTCACCGTGTTTTTCACACTCGCCGATGGCGCGGTCGTTTTGCCGGAGGGGATCCCACCGATTCCTGATCGGGTCGAGCGGGTGGCCGCACACAACCAGATCGTGAGGTCCCTGGCAGCGGCCCACCCCGACACGGTGGTGTTGGTGGATTCGGCATCGGCTGTGGAGTCGGATGCTGCGCGATACGACCGCCCTGACGGTGTTCATTTTGGTGAGGCCACCGGCGCTGTGGCCCTCATAGCCGACTTCTTCGCCCCGCTATTTTCCCCCTTGCAATAGGACGAACACATGTTCGATACTGGATGAATGACGTCATCCGGATCAGAGGCCGTTGCTCTCCTCGGCGAAGCCACAAGGTTGGTCACCCCCCTGGCTCTTGCCCACGAGCAGACCCTGCCTGTTCTGCCGGTGTTCAAGGGGCTTCTGCCGGGTGGGGCGATCCGGCGTGGGTCGGTGGTTGAGGTGCAGGGCATCGGGGCCACATCTCTGGCACTGTCGCTGGCGGCCGGGCCATCGGCAGCCGGGTCGTGGACCGCCATCGTTGGCATGCCGTCGGTCGGGCTCATGGCCGCAGGCGAGGCCGGGGTTGCCCTCAACCGGGTGCTGATGGTCTCACCCCCGACCCCCGGTTCATGGGCGGCTGTCGTGGCCGCGCTGATCGGATCCGTCGACACGATCATGGTCTCGGGAGGGCGGCGAGCCGGTAGCGGTGATCTCCGCCGCATCTCCGCCCGGTTGCGTGAGCGAGGGTCGGTGCTGATCCGGGTCGGAGGGTCGGCAGTGATCGGTGCCGATGTGGAGTTGCGGGTCACCTCGTGCGAATGGGAGGGCCTTGGCGATGGCCATGGCGTGTTGCGTCATCGCCATGTGAAGGTCGAAGCCGGTGGGCGCGGGGCATCGGCGCGTCCGCGATCCACAGAGATGCTGCTACCCGGTCCTTCCGGAGCAGCGGCAGATCCCGGGCCGGCCCCGGTCGTTGCTCTGCCCACCGCCCACCGTGGATGAACCGGTCCGTACCCTCGTGGCGTGGTGCCCGAACTGGCCGGTGGTGGCCATGGGCCACAAACTCGATGAGCCGGTGGCGGTGATGGCCTCCAACCGGGTGGTGGCCGCGAGTCCGGCTGCCCGCGCGCTCGGTGTGACCCGCGGGCAGTTGCGGCGGGCAGCACAGGGTGCGTGCCCCGATCTGATCGTGGTCCAGCGCGATCGGGCCGTGGAGGCCCGTTGCTTCGAACCGGTGGTGGCCTCACTCGACGACCTCACCCCCAGAGTCGAAGTGGTCAGGCCCGGCACCTGTGCGTTCGTCATGAGAGGCCCGGCCCGCTACTTCGGGGGAGACACCGCGGTGGTCGACGGGGTGATGAGCCGCATGACCGAAGCGGTCGCCGGTCGCACCGAAGTACGCATCGGGGTGGCCGATGGCCTGTTCGCGGCCGGCTTGGCGGCGCGGATCGCCGACCCGGTTCGCCTTGTCGAAGCCGGTTCGGTCGTCAACTTCCTGGCCCCCATGTCGGTGAGCGTTCTGGATCGCCCCGACCTGGTCGATGTGCTGGTGCGGCTCGGCATAACCACGCTGGGTTCGTTCGCGGCGCTACCGCCGACGAGCGTCATCGCCCGGTTCGGCTCTGTTGGGGTCGAGGCCCACCGTCTGGCATCGGGTCTCGACCCCCGTCCTCCCGATTCGAGGCCCCTGCCGCCTGACTGGACCGTGGCCACCGAGATCGACCCACCGGCCAACCGTGTCGACCAAGTGGCTTTCCTGGCCCGTGGCCTGGCCCACCAACTCCACGAACTGCTGTCACACGAGGGGGTGTCGTGTGTGAGGGTGGCCATCGAGGCCGAGACCGAACACGGCGAAGCACTCACGCGACTATGGCGTCACGAAGGGGTGTTGAGTGCTGCGGCGGTGGCCGACCGGGTCAGGTGGCAACTCGATGGGTGGCTCAACGGCCCGGCGGTGGCGAGGCCCAGCGGCGGTATCTCGCGGCTGGCCCTGGTGCCCGACGAGGTGGTGCCCGCTGCCGGCCGTCAACTGGGTTTCTGGGGAGGAGAAACAGAAGCCGACGAGCGGGCTGCCCGTGTCGCGGCCCGGCTGCAGGGTCAACTCGGGATCGATTCGGTGATGGTGCCCGAGCTCCGGGGCGGCCGCGACGCCGACCAACAAGTGGTTCTGGTGTCCGCTGCCACCGTCGAGCTGCGGGGCCGGTCAATCGACCCGTCGCATCGGGAGCATGCCCCGTGGCGTGGAGGTCTGCCGTGTCCGGCGCCGGCACGGGTGCATGTCAAGCCGTGGGCAGCCGAACTGCGCGACGATTCCGGGTCGATGGTGTCGGTCTGCGGTGGCGGGCAGGTGTCGGCGCGACCGGGGAGGCCGGTGTCGTCGGGCCGGTCGGCAATGATCTCGGCGTGGGCCGGGCCGTGGCCGGT
>CAZDYO010000275.1:0-4381 GCA_964509555.1 uncultured Acidimicrobiales bacterium | reverse complement strand
CGACACTGCCGCGACGCCGATCGCCGTCGAGGTGATTCCGTCTATTCCCGAGGCACCACGATTGCCGACGATGGACACCCGCGGTGCGCCCACCGGCACGAAGGAATCGAGATCGCGCACCGGCATCGAATTGGAGGTGATCAGCACCGAGTCGACAGGCATCGATTCGACGACGACACGCGCCGTGCCCGCGGCCATGAGCGGCTCGCTATCTAGCACCCCGGCGATGACCGCTTCCGCTGATGAGTCGGCGACGAGCCACGACTCGAGCCAGGGCGATGACTCCTTCGGATCTTGGCGGTTGGACTCGCGCAGGGCCTGCGCCGCCTTGTGGAGAAGCGCGACCGGGTCGTCGCCCAAATGGTCGGTGAGGGTGAAACTGGGTTCGTTCCAGTGCCCGGCCGGGTCGACCAGCACCACCCGGTCGGGGCGATGGGATTCCATCCACAACCTGACCGACTTGGTGGTTGGTGCCCGACCGATCCTGATCACCACGGACGGGGCATGGAGCGCGGCGAAAGTGGGGGTGTCGAGCAGCCTCCCGGCGTTGGCGATCACGTTGGTCGGGCCGGCGTCGGCGGGCCGGCGTCGCAACTGTGTGAGGGGTTCGCCGATCACGGGCCAGCGGGCCGCCCTGGCAAACCCGATGATCGCCGCCGCCATCGAATGTTCGCCGTCGATCCCGATGCCGTCGTTGGGCCCGGCCACCACCACCCCGCGTTCGACCGCGGCAAGTTCGCACAGCAATTTGACCGACTCGGCCGACGCTCCCGACTGAACCAGGGTCACGGGATCGAACATCGCCTCTCGAACAACGGGCGTGACCTTCGGCTCCAGGGGCAGACGGAACGGCCAGTTGAGATGGACCGGACCCGGGGCGGTGCCGGTGGACGCGGCCACCGCACGCATGGCGAAGCGCTCGGCCTGCACCGCGTTCCACTCGCTCGCAACCGGGAGGTCGGCCGCCCAGCGGGTGGCTGTGCCGAACATGCCGTGTTGGTCGATGGTCTGTCCGGCCCCCCAACCCAGAAGTTCCGGGGGACGATCGGCGGTGCACACGATCATCGGAATACCCGCGTGGTGGGCCTCGATCACCGCCGGCAGGTAGTTGGCGGCCGCGGTACCCGAGGTGCAGACGAGAACCGCCGGGTGTCCGGTGACGCGGGCCATGCCCAGAGCAAAGAAACCGGCCGAACGTTCGTCGATTTGTATCCACCTGCGCAGCGCCGGGTGGGCATCGAAGGTGATTGCGAGGGGAGTCGAGCGCGATCCGGGGCTGATCACCACGTCGGTGATGCCGTTGGCCACCAAGCCGGCCGCGAAGGCCGCGATGTTGTCGTACAGGGGGTCGTCCATGTGGTGCATCAGCGGTCCATCACGTCGAGCAGGGCTCGCAGTTTCATGCCGGTCTCTCCCAGCTCGTCGTCGGGCACCGAGTCGGCCACGATGCCCGCTCCGGCGAATAGGTCGACTCCGTCGGGCCCCGCCAGAGCCGAGCGCAGCGCGACCCGAAGTTCGCCGTTGCCGTCGAGGTCGCACCATCCAACGGGGGCCGCGTACCAGCCCCGGTCGAAAGACTCGTGTTCGCGGATCCACTCGAGAGCGTTCTCGGTGGGGGTGCCTCCGACCGCGGGGGTGGGATGGAGCACGCTGGCGATCCGCAGCACGTCGATGTCGTCGGAGTCTCCGTTGCCCCGCTCGACCCTCGCGGAGATGGGGGTGCGCAGGTGTTGCACCCGGGCCAGCTTCATCACTTCGGGGACCTCCGGGGTGGCACCGACCAGGCCGAGTGTGGCCAGCCGCTGGGTGATGTCGTCGACCACGAAACCGTGCTCGGATCGGGTCTTCGACCAGCCGAGCATCTCGGCCGCCAGCGCGATGTCCTCGGCTTCGTCGGCACCCCGCGGGACGGTGCCTGCCAGCGCCACGGTGTCGACCCGGTTGCCGTGGAGGGCCACCAGCTTCTCGGGGCTGGCACCGAAGAACGTGCGCTCGCCCACTCCGAAGGCGAACACCGCACATGTGGGGTAGCGCCTGCGAAGCCGGGGCAGCACGGTGGCCAGGGTGATGGGCAGCTCATGGTGGGAGCGGGCCAGCACCACTTTCGACAGCCCGCCATCGGCTATGTGTTCGACCGCCCGGGCCACGAGATCACGGTAGGCCGGATCGTCGGAAGCCGCGTCTCCGACATCGACGGGTGGTGGCGCCGAAACCGGCGGGACCGGAAGCGCGAGGAGTTGGTCGGCGCGTGCCCGGAGCGCTGCCACCGCATCTGCCTCGTCGGTTTCGTCTTCGATGATCTCGGCCAGCATCACCCACGATCCGTTGGGGTCGGTGATCCAGGTGATCTCGGGCAGCACCCAGCGTGCGTCCCCGAAATCCCCCCAGTCGGGGGGCCGGGGATCGGGACCGGTCGCAAACGAAAGTCCGCCCATCAACACGGGGCGGGGGGATCCCGACGGGCCGTGGGCGACAACCCGGTCGGCGAGGGCGACCCGGGCGGCCGACACGGCGGTGAAACGACCGTCGCCCTGAGGTTCGATGGTGACCGCGGCGCCCAGAGCAACGATCGACAGACCCTCGTCGGGTCGCATCCAGAGCGCCCGGCTGCCATCGGTGGCCGCCTCCCACATCGCTATCGGATCAGGTGCGTTCTGGACGCGACGGGCGACGGTGATCACCCGACGCCGGTCGAGGGCATCGCCGAGGCGAGCCAGGGCCCGACTCCGCAGGGTCCTCTCGAAATGACGACCGACGAGGCTGGATGCCACAGGAACGAGGCGATGCATGGTGGCCACCAGGTCGTCGCGACTTCCGCCGCTTTCGTCGCTGTGGGTCTTGAAGAGTTCGATGGCATCGTCGATCACCGACTCGATGTTGGCCACGTGGCGCATGGCGAGTTGTGTGAGTTCGCCCAGCGGTGCCCCACCGCTCACGAGGTCGCGCGCCGCAGCCAGCATCTCGATGCTGTCGGGGGCGAATCGCTCGTGGCCACGCCCGCCCACTGCGGGGAGCAGGCCGGCACCGACCGCGATATCGACGATCAGCTCCGGAACATCGGCGCGCCTGGCCAGTTCGGCACGATCGAGGGTGGGATCGACAGCATCGGCTTTCGCCAGGTCGGCCAGCAGCCGGTCGCCCTCGGCATCGGCCAGCTCCCGGATCTGGGCGAGGGTGAATCCTCGCTGGGCCAGGTCGCGGATCTCGCGCAGTCGCTCGAGGTGGTGGTCGCCGTACCACGCCACCCGTCCTTCCCGTCGCGGGGCGGGCAGCAGCTTGCGCCCTTGGTAGTAGCGGACGGTGTCGACCCCGACTCCTGCTGCCTCGGCGAGGTCCTCGACTCTGTAGTCCACATGGGCGATTGTATGAGCAATCACTCGTCGAGTGGCTACTCTGACAACTCATCAGCCAAACGATCACCACCAAAACGGTCCGCCGCTGGTGGCCGGGCCTTGACGGACTCCGCGGTCTGGCCGTCGTCGCGGTGGTGGCATATCACCTGTGGCCCGACGCCCTACCCGGTGGATGGGTGGGTGTATCGGTGTTCTTCACCCTTTCCGGGTTTCTGATCACCACCTTGCTGATCGACGAACATTCCAACACCGGCTCCATCTCACTTGCGGGGTTCTGGGCCCGCCGGGCACGGCGACTCCTGCCGGCGGTTGTCACAACGGTGGCCGTGTCACTGGTTGCGGTCATGATCATCAAGCCGTTGAGCATCCACGACGCCGCGGTGTCGGGAGCAGCGGGATTGGCCTACATCGCCAACTGGGTGGCGGCCCGGAAGCCCGGCGGTTACCAGGCCATATTCACCGACCCCGGGCCGTTCGATCATCTGTGGTCGCTGGCCGTCGAGGAACAGATCTATCTGGTGTTGCCGTTGCTGTTCGTGGTCGGTGCCGGGGGGCGATCTCGTGCCCGGCTGATCGGTGGGGCCGTGACCGCCGTCATCATCGCCTCCACCATCTGGTGGTGGGGCGACCCGGATTCCTACTACGCCACACCGGTTCGAGCCGCCGAGGTGGCCGCCGGTGCGGTCGCGGCGATGGTCGTCGGCCGACTTCGGCGCACACCATTGTTCGTGATAATCGCAGCCGCGCTCGGGGCGACCACGACGCTCGCATGGGTCACCTTCACCTGGACCGAACACGATCCGATCGTGTTCCGGGGCGGGCTGCTGCTGGTGTCGCTGGCCTCGGTGTCTGCCCTGGTGTTGGCCATCGAACATCCCGGTCCGCTGGCCCACCCGCTACTCGGCTGGCTGGGAACCCGCAGCTACGCGATCTACCTCTGGCACTGGCCGATCATCGTCGTCCTCAATTTGCCGGCGGCGGGCACCATCGCCTTCACCGCGGCCCTGTCGGAGATATCGATGCGTCTC
>CAZDYO010000274.1:0-4387 GCA_964509555.1 uncultured Acidimicrobiales bacterium | reverse complement strand
GGTGGCGACGAGGTTGCCGTTTTCGTCGAGGTTCCCAATGCCGGGATCCTCGCCGACCACCCCGGGTTGAATGGGTCCGCACAGCAGCGCCGGGCCGGCAGTGCCGTGGTCGGTTCCGGTGCCGTTCTGCTGGGCCCGTCTACCGAATTCGCTGGTGGTCATCACCAGGGTCCGGTCGGCGAGGCCCTTGGCCGAGAGGTCGTCGAGGAATGCTGCGAGGGAACTGCCGAGGTCGTTCATGAGTGAGTCGTGTTGCGACCGTTGGTCGGCGTGGGTGTCGTAGCCGTCGGTGGGCACGTGGATGACCCGCACGCCGCTGCGAGAGTCGAGGATGGTGGCCGCCGCCCGAAGGGCAACCCCGAGCTCGGTGTCTGGATAGCCGCTGGTGGCGGATTCGTCGATGCCGGTAAGGATGCTGCCGAAGGACAGTGCGTTGCCGATGCCCTCGTGGGCTGATGCGAGCTTGGCCGATTCGGTGGCGCTCGAGTGGGACATGGCCGCCAGCCCATCGCGAAGGTTTGTGTACCACGGGTCGGGGTCGGCCAGGAACCATGCCGCCGATGTGTCGTTGAGTCCGGTGGTGTGGGCGGTCAGCGACTCGAGCGCCGGACTGGGCCCGTGCCCGAGCGACACGCCGGTGATCGGGGCTCCCTGATCGAGCGTGTCGCACAGTCGGCCGAGGAAGCCGGTGCGCGAATCGAAGGCCGTGTCGCTGTTGCCGGCCCACCAGCGGGCCCTCATTTCGAAGTGGGACCCGTCCGGGTGGGCGCTGCCGATACCCTGCACCACCATCAGCCCGCGGTCATGGATCGGGGCCAGGCCTTCATGGAGCCCGACGCCGTCGGTGAGGGGAATCAGCCGGTCTTCGCCAATGGCCAGCTCCGGTCGTAGGTCGTGGAGTCGGCCGTCGCCAGTGGGGACGACCGTGCTCAGCCCGTCGTTGCCGCCCTCGAGCTCGATGACCACCAGGACCCGATCGGTGACCGCCGCCACCGGGGAGACTGATGCTTGGGTCGTCGATGTTGTCGATGCGGGAAAGACCGGGGAGGTCGTCGTTGTTGTGGCAAGCCCGAGCGACCGCTGATCCCCGCCGGAAAGGAGGGTCTTGGCGAAGCCGTATCCGCCGCCCGCGGCGACCCCGGTTACGCCGAGCATCTTGAGAATGGCCCGACGACTCGGCCGATTGTCAGGAACTGGGGGCTCAGTCATGTCAGGCAAGGGAGAACTCCGGGGAGGTGAGAGCCAGGGTGAACAGGAGCTCAAGGCGGTAGTCGTATTCGGACTGGGCCGCCGCGGCCTGATCCATGGCCGCCCTGGTGGAGGCCGAGACCGAGTCGAGCTGACAGCGTTCGAGCACCGCGTCGACGGTGGGATCGACGTCGGTGTCGACCTGCCCGGCGTCTATGAGTTCGAACACCACCCCAACGTGTCCCAACACCTGGCCGCCGTCGACCCAGCGGCTGTCGTTCGGCCATCCGCCGACATTCGGCGGGGCCATGGGCACCTGACCGAGCGAAGCCAGCCACCAGGGATCGAGGGCGGAGGCCGGTGCGCCGAGTGCGTGGCTCGCGGCCAGCAGCCACTCGACCGGAGTTCGATAACGGTTGTGGATCGACCCCGCGAACGCATCACCGCGCACGATCGCCTCGACGAGCGGAAGTATCCCAAGATCAGCGTCGCGGAACACCCGCGCTAGGCGTTCGGCTTCGGAGGCCGACGGTGGTGCCCCCACCAGGTGGGTGTGGAGGCGCCGGGCGATGTGGGTGGCACATGCCGGCTGCTCGCAAATTCGGTCGACGATGTCGGTGGCGGTGTATCGCGCACGACGCCCGAGGAACGTGACCGGCCGGTCGTAGTGCGACTCGGGGTCGAACTCGACCTCGCCGGTGTCCCAGTCGACCCAGTATCCCGACAGGCCCCGGGCCGCGGCCTTGACATCGTTCTCGGTGTAGTTGCCACGGCCGAGCGTGAAGAGTTCCATTAGTTCCCGGGCGAGGTTCTCGTTGGGGTTGGTGCCCTCGGAGCCATCACCGTCGAGAAAGGTGAGCATGGCCGCGTCCTCCACCACGGCCTTGGCCATCTCGCGAAAGTTCCCGAGGGCATGGCGCCGGATCAGCAGGTGTTGCGCCCACATCATCGTGGAGTTGGTCTTGTCGAGACTGCTGGTGAAGTGGCTGTGCCAGAACCAGGTCATTCGTTCGTGGAGACCGGCCCGCGGGTCGGCCATGCGCGCGAGCCACCACGACACCAGGGCCTCATCGTCGTCACCGTTGTCGTTTCCGGACGGAACGAACGGCTCGGTGCCGGCCGCAAGATCGGTGAGGTTCGACAGGACGCTGTCCGTCGCGCCGTCCGGTCCGAGTTCGGCCAGTCGTTCGACAGCACCGGGCGTGGGTCCGAATGTCGTGCGCCGCAGTAGGTGGGCGATCTTCTGGTTCGTGTTCACGCCGTGACGGTATGAAACCGGCGATTAAGCGATCATGAAGGTGAGCTTCATCCCATCTTCATCGAACGTGAGCCACACTGGACTGGTTGTGCGCATCCTGCTTGTGGAAGACGACGAGTCCCTGGCCTCGGTAGTGGCGCGCGGTCTGCGCGAGGACGGGTATGCGGTCGACGTGAGCGGGACCGTTCTCGACGCCACCCATCAGATGGATGTGGAGGACCACGATCTGGTGATACTCGACGTCGGCCTGCCCGATGGTGACGGCCTCAGCTTGTGTCGGGCCATCCGTGACGCCGGATCGGTCGTGCCGGTGCTGCTGCTCACCGCACGAGACGGACTGTCGGACAAGGTCGCCGGGCTCGACTCGGGTGCCGACGACTATCTCACCAAGCCGTTCGACTATCCGGAGCTGACGGCCCGCATCCGGGCTTTGCTGAGGCGGCCCACCGCAACCCGTCGCCCCGACCTGCGGGTGGATGATGTGAGGCTGGATCCGGCGTCGCGTACGGTCTGGCGCGGGGCGATCACGGTGCCGCTCACCGCCCGGGAGTTCGCGCTGCTTCAGATGCTGATGTCGTATCCCGGGGACGTGGTCACCCGGGAGTTTCTGCTCGACCATGTGTGGGATTCGAACTACGACGGCTTGTCGAACGTTGTCGACGTGCATGTGGCCAACCTCCGCCGGAAGCTCCACATCGACGGAGAGCCCGAGCTGATCGAAACCGTGCGTGGCGTCGGGTACCGCATGGGGAGCGCAGCGTCGTGAATCTTCGCCGCGCCAGGATTCGGCTCACCATCCTCTATGCCGTGTTGTCGGCGATCGTGGTCGGCGGCATCAGTTGGTATGCCGTCGACCAGGCATCGAATCGGATTCATCAATCGGCCGAACGGGAGGCCGAGTCGGTGATCCGCAATGTGGTGGTTGGGCAGATCTCCGACACCGGAGTGGACCTTCCGCCCGACACGTGGGCCGTTGATCTGGCCGGCGACTACACCGAGTCGGGCGACACCGACATCGAGCCGCCTCTGTTCACGCTGGTCGATGATTCCGGCGGCGAGGCGGGGTTCGACGAGTTCACGTTTGCCGGCGACACCTACCTGGCCTATGTCCAGCCGATATACGACACCGGCGACGTGTTCCTGGTGTCGGCGGTTGATCTGGCCGACTACAACGCCGACGCCTCGTCGATCCGGCTGCGGGTGTGGCTGGTGGCCTCGGGTTCGATTCTGTTGGCGGCCTTGGCGGGATATTGGCTGGCTGGCCGCTCGCTGAGGCCGGCTCGCGAGGCTCTTCGCCAGCAGCGTGATTTCATTGCCGATGCCGCCCACGAACTGAGAACACCTCTGGCGGTCATACAGGCGTCGGCCGGGCATGCCCTCAATCGTGATCGCGATGGTGATGCCTACCGGCAGTCGCTGGAGGAGATCCGGGCTGCGGCCGAACGAGCCGGTGTCGGGGTGGGGGAGTTGTTGGAACTCGCCCGACTGGAGGCCGGTCAGGTGGCGCCCCGTCTCGCCCCTCTGAGGTTGGATCTTCTCGCCGAGGAACTGGCCGCGGCCTCGTTCGCCGATGGTGTCGTGGTGGAAGCCGCCCAAGGCCCCCCGGTGATAGTCGACGCCGATTACCCGCTGCTCCGACAGGCCATAGAAACATTGGTGCGCAACTCGGTGGCCCGGTCGAGCCATGTGGTGATCACTGCTCGGGCGGATGGCCGCAGGGCGGTGTTGACGGTGGCCGACGATGGACCGGGATTCGACCCGGAGGTGCTCCCCCATGTGTTCGAGCGGTTCAGGCGCGGCGACCAGGGCGGATCGAGCGGCTTGGGCCTGGCGATTGCCAAGTCGATGATCGAGGCCCACGGTGGGACGATCGCGGTTGACAACCGCGAAAGCGGGGGCGCGATCGTGACGGTGAACCTTGATCTGAGCAAACACACCTAG
>CAZDYO010000273.1:0-4397 GCA_964509555.1 uncultured Acidimicrobiales bacterium | reverse complement strand
CTCACGGTTGAACATCAGACAGTCATGAATGTGGAGCCGGGAAGTTGAATCGTCACCGCAGAGAACTCATCCACGAGGATCGTCAGCGCGGCTATGCCGTGGTTCTCACTTCGCTGCTCATCGTACCGCTGCTGGGATTCGCGGGGTTTGCGGTCGACGTGGGCGCCTGGTACGTCCGGGCATCGCAGCTTCAGAAGGCTGCCGACGCGGCCGCGCTCGCGGGCGTGGTGTGGCAACCGAACTTCACCAAGGCGTCCGCGGCCGCCACTGAATCGGCGGCGCGCAACGGCTTCATCAATGGGGTGGACGGGATCGTGATCTCGATCGTCGACTCCGGACAGGCCGAACTGAAGGTGACGATCACCGACAACAACGCCGATCTCTTCTTCTCGCAGCTCTTCCTGAGCAACGTGAAGATCTCTCGCCAATCCGTGTCTGAGTATGTGCTGGCCGTACCTCTTGGCAGCCCGAAGAACTACATAGGCACCCGTGAGCTGATCACGGGTGCTGACAACGAGGGTTTCTCGATGGCCATCAACGGGTCGTGCAACACTCATGCCAACGGTGGTCAGCGGGAGGTGCTCTACCTTGACAACACCGCGGGTTCGTGTGACGGATCGACACCCAATCCGGATCTGGTCGCACCGTATTCGTACCAGTACTACGTCGACATCCCCGCCTCTCCGTCGCCGGGTGAGGTGGGCCTGCATCTGCGGGACCCCAATCAGAACGGAAGCACGATCGACGGAGGCAGCGGTGCCGTTACCACCACGTTCAGGCTCCGCGCCCCCGATTCCACGCCCTTCGATGACACCGACAACCCGGTGTACGGCGCGTGTGGTGCCGGCAGTCGCGCCGGAACCGGCGGTAACCCGCCGGGTACCTACAAGTACGAACCGGGCAAGTCCGAAGGATCCATCACCCTTCTCGGCTCCAGCGACTGGGACCTGTTTTGCCGGATACCGGCAGGAGCATCGGGCCGGTTCATCCTCGAGGTGGGCGTCAAGTCACCAGAACCGGGCGGGTACTGGCCCAATGCCTATGCGGTGCTGGCCGAGCCCTACGGGCTGGGAGTCTCAACCTGCGACGTGCGGTTCAGCACCGCCTGTCCTTCGGTTGTGGCTACTCGGTGGATGTCGATCTTCGCCAATGTGCCGTCCAGTACCGCCAACTTCTTTCTGGCTAAGATCTGTGAGCAGCACGCCGGAAAGAAAATGAAAATCACCTTGTTCGATCCGGGCGAAGGCTCGCTCGGCATACGTATCATTCAGCCGGGAGGAGCGGGGTACGCGACATTCGACTGGAAGAGCAGCAACGGGTACTCGGGGTCGAATTCCAGCTACCTGGATGTCACCGGTAGCAAGTTCAACGACGCGTTCGTGGTTCTCACCCTTCAGCTCCCAAATGACTTCAATGCCAGCTATGGCTCGGTGGACCGCTGGTGGAAGATCAACTACCTGTCCGGCACCAGCATCACCGACCGGACAACGTGGTCGGTTGAGGTGGTTGGAGATCCGGTGCGTCTGCTGCGCTGAGCCATTCGCCACGGGTTAAACCCGATGGTCCAAGGGCCTGACCGCGTAGCCTCACCTACGTGTCCGGATTCGTAGACGAGTGCAACATCAATGTGAAGGCCGGCGACGGCGGCGCCGGTTGTGTGTCGTTTCGCAGAGAGGCCCATGTGTCACGCGGTGGGCCCGACGGTGGTGATGGCGGCCGGGGCGGATCGGTGTGGTTCGTTGCCGACCGCAATGTTGCATCTCTTCTCGCTTTTCGGGATCACCCGCATCGCAAGGCCGAGAACGGAACCCACGGAAGCGGACAGAACAGGCATGGTTCACGCGGGGAGGATCTTGAGGTTCATGTCCCCGAGGGCACCGTGGTTCTCGACCACGAGACCCACGAGCAATTGGCCGACCTGGTTCATCACGGCGACCGTTGGGAAGCCGCGGTCGCCGGGCAGGGTGGTCGAGGCAATGCCCGCTTCCTGACCAACCGTCGTCGGGCGCCGAAGTTCGCCGAGCAGGGTGAACATGGTGAGGAAAGGTGGCTTCGACTCGAACTGAAGCTGATGGCCGATGTGGCCATCGTCGGCCTGCCCAACGTCGGGAAGTCGACCTTCATCAGTCGGGTGTCGGCGGCCAAACCAAAGATCGCCGACTACCCGTTCACCACGCTCGAGCCCAATCTCGGAGTCGTGAAGATGGACGACGGTTTCGAGATGGTGCTGGCCGACATCCCCGGCCTCATCGGCGGGGCGAGCGAGGGCAAGGGGCTTGGCCATCGGTTCCTGCGTCACGTCGAACGGGCCCGGGTGTTGCTGGTGTTGCTTGACCTCGCCGAGTGGGACGGCCACAACCCCGATCAACAACTCTCCGTGTTGCTCCACGAGCTCGGCTCGTATCGACCCGAACTGCTGGAACGACCGCGGGTCGTGGTCGGATCCCGTGCCGACATCGCCGGTGATTCCCGGTTCGAGGGTCTGCGGGTGTCGGCACCCACAGGCGAGGGATTGTCCGAGGTCCTCGGTGCCTTGGCGAGGCTGGTAGACGAGGCGCGTGCCCACGCTGTACCGGCCAAGTCCACAACGATCCATCGGCCGATCGGCGATCAGGTGAGCATCGAGAGGTTCGACGACGGCTCCTGGAACGTGGTCGGTCGGGCCGCGGTTCGCGCAGTGTCCCTCAGCGACCTCACCGATCTCCAGGCCCTCGACTACGCCCGACATCAGTTGCGCCAACTCGGGGTGTTGAAGGCACTGACACGGGCCGGGGTTGCCGACGGAGACATTGTCCACGTGGGCGACTTCAGCTTTGAATACGAGGAAGATCTGTGAGCCATCCGCAGACCGTTGTCGTGAAGATCGGCACGTCCTCAATAACCGACAACGATGGGGTGGTGCAGCGCGAGGCAGTCGCCTCAATATGTGATCAGGTGGCCGACGCCATGGCCGACGGCCACCGCATGGTGGTGGTCACCTCGGGGGCCATCGCTGCCGGCCTTCCGGAGCTCTCGATGGGCGGGGCCAACCGTCCGACCGACACGATAACCCTTCAGGCGGCCGCGACGGTGGGCCAGGGGGCGTTGATACGCGTGTATCGGGAGGAGTTCGCCCGCCTCGGGCTGGTGGCCGGTCAGATCCTTCTCATTGCGATCGACTTCGTGGTGAGGTCACAGTATCTCCACGCTCGCAGCACGATCCGTCGCCTGCTTGAGCTGGGGGTTGTCCCGGTGGTCAACGAAAACGACGCCATCGCCGACGACGAGATCAGGTTCGGCGACAACGACCGGCTGGCAGCCCTGGTGGCCAACTTGGTCGATGCCGACATGCTGCTGTTGCTCACCGACACCGACGGCGTCTACACCGCTGATCCGCGATCGAGTTCCGACGCTGCGATGATCCCGGTGATCGAGGAGATTGGCAACCACCACGAGTCGCTCGGTGGTGGTGCCGGTTCGAGCCGCGGTAGCGGAGGCATGGCCTCAAAGATCATGGCCGCGAAGGTTGCGTCATGGTCGGGGGTGCGATCGGTGATTGCCAGAGCTGATCGGCCCGGGGTGGTGGCCGACGCCATAGCGTCGAAGCCCGACACCGGAACGTTCGTCAGAGCCCGGGAAAGTCGCTTGCCGGCCCGCAAGCTCTGGATCGCGTTCGCGGTCGGTAGCCGCGGCACCGTCGTGGTCGACGACGGCGCTCGAGCCGCACTCAAGCGGGGCAAGTCACTGTTGGCGGCGGGGGTCAAAGAGGTTGCCGGCGACTTCGGCGCCGGCGCCCCGGTCGACATCACGACCCTCGACGGAGAGATGTTCGCCAAGGGACTGGCCCGCCACAGCTCCGACGAGTTGCGGCCTGCATTGGGTCTGCGCAGTGCCGACCTGCCGCCCGGATCTCCCCACGTGGTGGTTCACGCCGACGACTTGGTGGTGTTGCCCAGCTAGTTGGGGCCGCTGTCGCCAGGGCCCTGCCCGGCACCGCCCTCGAGCTGAGCCTGCTCGGATCCGGATTCGATGCCGAGCTGAGCCTTGATCTCGTCGAGCTTGGCAGTGGCCTCCACATTGCGTGCGGCCGCCTCGATCTCCCGCATGCGGGCATCGACGTTGGACTCGGTGAGCTCCGACACGGCCCGGGCCTTGGCATAGCGGGCCTCGATCTTCTCGCGAACCTGGTCGAAGCTGGGGACCTCGTCCCCGACAGATTCGGAAAGAGTGGCCATCGCCGAGTTGACGGTCTCTTGCATCTTGGCCTGATCGAGCTGGCTGAGGAGAGCCTTCTGCTCACTCAGCTTCTTCTGCAGAAGTTCGGAGTTCTGGCGCACGGCCGCCTTGGCCTGGTCGGCAGCCTCGGCGGCTTGGAAATGCATCGCCTTGAGACCCTCGATGTCGGCCTCGAGGGTGAT
>CAZDYO010000272.1:0-4397 GCA_964509555.1 uncultured Acidimicrobiales bacterium | reverse complement strand
AAGGACGAATAGGTGCCCACGTTGTGGCTGCCGCCGCTGTCGACGGTTCTGAGGTTTCCGGACGTGCACGACGGGTTGTTGCACGAGTAGACCTTCAGCGCGCCGGTGACGGTGTCCCAGTAGCCCATGATGGGGTTGCCGGTGTTGCCGATGGCCATCGAGACGTAGCTCCCGCCCTGTCCGGGGTTGTTGAGGGTTCGAATGGCGGCCCCGGTGGAACAGTCGGAAACATTGCACACGGCCAGCTTCAGCGAATTGTTGGTGGAGTCGTGGTAGGCGACGACCGGAATTCCGTCGGATCGCACCGCGATGGAAGAGTAGCGCCCCACGATCGGTCCGCCGGCTGTGCCGTCAAGCGTGTGAACAGCCTGGAAGAAGCAGTCCTGCACGCCGCACATCATCACCTTCAGGTCGCCCTTCGTGGTGTCGAAGTAGCTCACGATGGGCCGCCCGTCGACTCCGATCGCGACCGACGGCGCGGTCCCCACGTCGCCCACCGAGTCGGCCGATACCACGGTGCCGGTGCGGCAGTCGTCGGTGTTGCAGCCGATGAACTTCAGGTTGCCGTTGGTGGTGTCGTAGTAGGACACGAAGGGCAAACCGTCGCTGCCGAACGTTGCGGCTGAATACAAGCCGACGTTGCCGCCGCTGTCGACGAGATTGCGGGCCGTGGGGGTGAGCCGATAGTCGGACCGGACCGAGCCGCACACCCAGTCGGAGCCGTTGTGGAATGCGACCTGATCGGTTGAACAGCCGAGGGCCCCCACGGACTGCTTCACGACGTTGTCGTGGTAGCGCTTCAGGAATGTGACCGACTCACCGCGGGTGACCGCGCCGTTGGGGTCGAAGTGAGTGGGGTCCTTGCCGGTGGTGATGCCGTTGTTGAACGCCCAGTTGACGGGAGCCTCGTAGAACTTGCCGGGCGCCACATCGACGAACGGCGACACGGCAACAGCAAGTCCGGGAAGGGCTACGACCAGCGCCATCAGGGCCAATGCCAAACGTTTTTTCGTGATCTTCATCGGTTGCCCCTCGTGATTCGTGCCACGAGAGTATTCGTCGCTGACCCCCAAGATGAGGTTCCTTTCGGGCGAACGACCTGTTGGTCAGTAGCCGAGCAGCGGATCGCCGGAACGGCCCGGCCTGGGTGGCCCCTGCGGCCACACCATGTAGCTGCCGATCATCACCCCGAAAGTGGAGTTGGGCCTGGGCGACCCGATCACCATGACCGTGCCGTCGACGCCCAGTCGGTGACGATCCGCCGCGAGTATCTCGACCACGCATCCCGACCTCGTGCCGAGCTCGGAACCAACCGGCCACAGCATCAGCAGGGGCACGACGGGCTCTGCGGCAGGTGCACGCCCCCACGGCGCCACGGCAGCCACCAATACCAGGCCGCCCCACACGGCGGCGATCACCGCGGCGAGCACCCGTGGCGCGCCCAGTGAGAGGAGCACGGCCACGGTGACGAGTCCCACAACCGCGAAAACCACCGACGTCTCGAGCCGACCGGGACCCGGTCGGGGTGCGGGACCAGCCGGTCCGACAGTGGTGCGAAACCAGAGTTCGGTGATGGGCGTGGTCGGGTCGACCAGGGCGTGGGCTTGGAACACGCGTTGGCGGTCGGTCCACTCGGCTCGGTACACGTCCACCAGTTTGGCCGGTCAGCTGTGGCGGCGCATTTCGCGGTAGCGGTCGATCAGGGCGTTGGTGGATTCATCGTGACCGTGGGTGGCACCGCCGTCGGAGCCGAGCTCCGGGATGATGGCCTTGGCCAGCACCTTGCCCAGCTCAACTCCCCATTGATCGAAAGAGTTGACACCCCACACCACTCCCTGGGTGAGAACCTCGTGTTCGTAGAGGGCGATGAGCTGACCGAGAACCGATGGGGTGAGGCGCGGAGCCATGATCACGGTGGACGGTCGGTTGCCCGGGAAGGTGCGGTGGGGCACGAGCTCGGGGTTCGGCTCGACCGATGCCACCTCCTCGGCACTGCGACCGAACGCCAGCGACTCGGCTTGGGCGAGGCAGTTGGCAACCAGCAGGTCGTGGTGGGCCTCCACCCCGGCGAACTCCGAATCGGTGTGATCGGGATTGGCGAAGACAATGAAGTCGGCAGGAACCACAGTGGTGCCCTGATGGAGCAGCTGATGGAACGAGTGCTGTCCGTTGGTGCCGGGTTCGCCCCACACGATGGGGCCGGTTTCGTAGTCGACCGGGGTGCCGTCACGCCGGACCTGTTTGCCGTTGGACTCCATGTCGAGCTGCTGCAGGTAGGCCGGGAACCGGTGGAGGTAGCGGCTGTAGGGCAGAACCGCACGGGTGGGCAGCGAGCAGAACGTGCGGTACCACACCTCGATCAGGCCGAGGATCACCGGCACGTTCGACTCGAGAGGCGCCGACACGAGATGCTCGTCGACGGTGCGGAAACCACCGAGGAACGAGTTGAACGCTTCCGGACCGATGGCCAGCATCAGGCTGAGGCCGATGGCCGAGTCAACCGAGTAGCGTCCGCCGACCCATTCCCAGAATCCGAACATGTTTGTGGTGTCGATCCCGAAAGCCGACACTCCTTCGGCGTTGGTCGACACCGCCACAAAGTGTTTTGCGACCGCATCCTCCCCCAAGTGGCCCACGATCCACGAACGTGCCGAGTGGGCGTTGGTGAGGGTCTCGAGCGTGGTGAAGGTCTTCGACGAGATCACGAACATGGTCGTGGACGGGTCGAGGTCGCCAAGAGCGGACACCAGATCGCTGCCGTCGACGTTGGAGACGAACCGGCAACGCAGTCGGTCGTGGTGGAAGGCCGTCAGTGACTCGTAAGCCATGACCGGGCCCAGGTCGGAGCCTCCTATGCCGATGTTGACCACAGTGTGAATGGGCCGGCCGGTCTGGCCGGTCCAGTCGCCGTCGCGGACCCGATCGGCGAAGGCGGCCATGCGCCGCAGGACGGCGTGGACATCGGGTACGACATCGCGGCCGTCGACCTCGATGACCGTGCCCTCCGGGGCCCGCAAGGCGGTGTGCAGGACGGGTCGGTCCTCGGTGGTGTTGATGTGCTGACCGGTGACCATCTCGGCGATTCGTTCCCGGAGTCCGGCCGCATTGGCCACACCGAAGAGTCGGGACATGATCTCGGCGTCGACCCGATGTTTCGACCAGTCGATGATCAGGTCACCGACACGGCTCGTCATTGCCTTGGCTCTGCCGGGTTGACCGGAAAACATCTCGCGGAGTTGTACGCGATCGAAGCCTTCACCCAGTGCCTCGAGTTCGTGCCATTCCTGGGTTGCAGTTATGTCCACCCGTACCTCCCTTGTCGCCCCATCCTCGCGCTCGCTGGACGCCAAGCGGTGATGGGTCGGCAGTCTCCGGGATTATGTGACCAATGGCGGTCCAAATGGATCGTTGTGCCCATGACACTGGTAAGTGACCTTCGTACTGTCATTGATGAGGCGAGATGCGTATGACTGGACCCCGGATGTCGAAGAGGTTGGCGGTGCTGGCGACAGCCACGTCCGTTGTGGTCTCCATCGCTGTGGGTATGGCCGCCTCAGCCTCGGGTTCGCATGGCCGAACCGATATCAGTGACGCCAGGGTCAGCGTGGAGGGCCGGTCGGCGCGCCTCGTTGAGCAGGTCGACTACCGCGACGGTGTCACCCGTGTGGCCGACATGTTGGTGGTTGATGGCAGGCCCGATGGCGATCTCGGCAACACCGACCTGGCCGCGGCCTGGGATTTCGTCGATTCGACCTGGCCATCGTCGATGAGGGGCGATCTGAGGCAGATATCGGTAATTGACGAGGGCCCGCGGGGCCTTGTGGGGGTCGTCCACCGCTCGAAGGCGGGTGGCTGGATTCTGAGCCTCGACCGTAGTGACTTCGAGGACCGCCACTTGGTGGAGGAAACCATCATCCATGAGTTGGCCCATGTGGCCACGCTGGGGCCGGACCAGTTCAGTTTCGATCTCGAGGCAGCCTGTGAGGGCGTCGTGACCACGGTCGGTTGTGCGTCTCCGGGCTCGCTCATGGCCCGGTGGGCGTCGAGATTCTGGCCCGGTGGGGTTGTGGATGCGTCGGCCTCCGACTTGGTCGACCCCTATGCGGCCACCGCTCCGCATGAGGATCTGGCTGAGACGTTCACCGCCTGGATGGCGGATTGGCCGGTCGAGTCCAGCCATGTCAGCGACCGCTACGAGATGCTCGCAGCGGATCCGGTCATGAACTCGTTGGCTGGGGAGATACGCAGCCAACTCGGCTGAATCAGCTGCGGCCGGTCAGGCGCCGGCGAGAGCCGCTCGGGCTTCCTCGAGCAAGGCGTGGATCTCGTCGGGGGACTGGTTGCCCCAAGTCAGACCGGTGGCACCGGCCTCCTTGACGAACTCCTCCAGCACGAGT
>CAZDYO010000271.1:0-4400 GCA_964509555.1 uncultured Acidimicrobiales bacterium | reverse complement strand
GCAATACCTCGAAGCCGAGGGGTTCGCCGTCGTTGAGGCGGCCGACGGCAGCGAAGCACTCGAACGAGTGCGATCATCGTCACCCGACCTGATCCTGCTCGACGTCTCCATACCCGCACCGGACGGATTCGAGGTCCTCCGGACGGTGCGTCGCACATCTGACGTGCCGGTGATCATGCTCACGGCCAAGTCGGAGGAGATCGACCGGGTCGTTGGTCTCACCATGGGTGCCGACGACTACGTGACGAAGCCGTTCAGCCCTCGCGAACTCGTCGCACGGGTCCGGGCCGTCCTGCGCCGAAGACGCCCGGGGGTTCCAGACCTCGGTGAGGTCCTGAACTTCAATCGGATATCGGTTGATCTCGCCAAGCGCGAGGTCGTGATCGACGGCTCCGTACTGGAGGTGAGTGCGCTGGAATTCGATCTTCTCGCCGCGCTGGCGGCCTCCCCGGGACGGGTGTTCACCCGTGCCCAACTACTGGAGAAGGTCTGGGGATGGGACTACTTCGGTGCTGAGCGTGTCGTCGACGTCCACATTGGCAATCTCAGAAAGAAACTCGGCGACGACGTGACCGCCC
The DNA here is from genome assembly GCA_964509555.1 of uncultured Acidimicrobiales bacterium. GTDB lineage: Bacteria > Actinomycetota > Acidimicrobiia > Acidimicrobiales > Aldehydirespiratoraceae > SZUA-87. Next base: position 3,822 of record CAZDYO010000271.1, on the reverse strand, counting down.
CGCTCTACATCGCCACCATCCGAGGGGTCGGATACAAGTTCGTGGCGGCACCATCGTGAGCCGCCGTGGAATGTCGCTGAGTACCAGACTGCTGTTGTCACACCTCATGGTCGTGACCATCGGGGTTCTGATCTTCCTGGTCGTCAGCAATCGGCTCAGCTCGGTTTTCGTCGACAACCATTTTCGGTCCATGGGGGCGATGGGTTCGATGATGTCGGGCGTCGGCGGCACCGACGTCAGCGAACTCGAAGGTGTGATCCGCGGTGAGTTCAATCGGGCCCTGCTCTGGGCTGCCGTCATCAGCGGGCTGGTGGCGATGGCCGCGGCCGCGGTTGCCGCGGCACGCGTGTTGCGGCCGCTGGAGGAGGTCAGACGTGTTGCCCAGAGACTTGCCACCGGGTCCTACAGCGAGAGAGTGCCGATACCTCCGCAGGTTGAGCTCGCCGAGCTGGCCGGTGATGTCAACGCGCTGGCCGAGGCACTCGAGGAAACCGAAAGACGTCGGTTGCAGCTCGTGTCGGAAGTCGCCCATGAGCTGCGCACACCGGTGGCCACACTCAAGGGTTACATGGAAGGACTCCTCGACGGGGTCTTCTCGCCTGACGAGGAGACCCTGGCGGCCGCGATACGCGAGACCACACGAATCGAGCGACTCGCAACCGACCTGGGCACCTTGTCACGCACCGAGGAGGGCCAAGTCGACCTGCAGATCACCTCGTTCGACCTGTCGGACCTCGCCGCCGAAGTGTGCGAACGACTGAGGCCGCAATTCGATGACAACGACGTTGCGCTGTCGTTCGAGAAGGTCAGGCCCGCGATTGTCGCCGCCGACCGCGACCGGATCACCCAGGTACTCACGAACCTGATCGGAAATGCCTTGGCCTACACGCCTTCAGCCGGCCGGGTGAGGGTACGTTCGTTCACCGCCGGTGGCATGGCGCGTGTGGAAGTGACAGACAACGGGCGGGGGCTCGATGAGGCCCAACTGTCACTGGTGTTCGAGCGTTTCTACAGAGCCGACCGCTCGGCCTCGGCCGGCTCCGGAATAGGTCTCACGATCGCCCGGGGGCTGGCCCGCCTGCACGGCGGGGATGTCACCGTCACCTCCCGGGGGCCCGGCCGGGGCTCCACGTTCGAGGTGTCGGTGCCACTGGCCCAGGTCTGAGGCCACGACCGGCACGGTGACCCCGGGCGGGGCGGACGATCAGATGGATGCGGCGGAATCCGCCATCTCGGGGGCGTCGTCGGACGCGATGGGCAGGACCATCTTGACTTTCGCCCCACCGGATTCCGACTCGTCGATCCTCACGGAACCTCCGAATCGTTCGAGAGTCTCACGGGCGATCGCCAATCCGAGACCGGTGCCGCCCTCATCGCGGGCCCGGGCGTCGTCAAGCCTGGCGAATCGTTCGAACACCCGTTCCCGGTCGGCTTCGGGGATTCCGTCGCCGTCGTCGCTGACATCGACTTCCACCGAGTTTCCTCGGTTGTGCATCTCGACCTTGATGGTGCTGTCGGCGTGGCGCACGGCGTTCTCCACCACGTTCTTCACCGCACGGCGCAGATGCTCCATGTTTCCGGTGACCCGGGCAGGCTCCATGTCCCATACGTCGACGTTGAGATTCGAGGAGGCAACCGCCTCCTCGGTGACTTCGGAAACCAGGTCCTCGAACTCGAACGTCTCATGATCGAACTCGGCCTCTTCGTCCTGGGCGGCCAACACGAGCAGGTCGGAGATGATCGAACCAAGACGGGTGGTCTGCTCCACCAGCCGATCGCGGGTCTCAGGCCATGAGGGGTCGGACAGAACCGTGGTCTCGAGCTCGGCTTGCATGTTGGCGATCGGACTCTTCAACTCGTGGGAAGCGTCCCCTACGAATTGCTGCTGCCGGTTGTGGTGGTCCTCGAGCCGGTCGAGCATGCTGTTGACGGTGATCGCCAGGCGTTCGATTTCGTCGCCGGTCGGTGGCACTTCAACACGCTCGCTTCGGTTGTCGCCATGGATCCTCGAAGCGGTCCTACGGATGTTTTCCACCCAACGCAGCGACCGGTTGGCGGTCAGCCACACGAGCATCATCACCAGTCCGGTGAGGGCGGGGCTGCCCAGCAATAGCAGGAAACGCATCCGGCTCACCGGGTCTGTGATCGACTCCAACTCCGAGCCGATACTCACAAGCACGGTGTCCCCGTCGGGGTTCTTCGCGGCGACAGTGGCCACTCGAACGGTCTCGAACTCCACCGATCCGTCCTTCTCGATCAGCTGCATCCGAGCTGTGTGGACACCGGTGGATGTTCCGGCCGGGGGGCCATCAATCACGAGATTCCCTGCCGCTGCCAGGGTCTGACCGGTTTCGGTGCCGATCCACACCAGGGACTCGTGCACGAGCGAGGTGGTCAAGTCGGCGGGAGTGGCACCACCGGCGATGAGAGAGGCTCGGTCGACGGCCCGCTGGTTGAGGGTGGTGTCGAAGTTGTCCTGCAAACGGTTGTGGAGGGTCGCCGACAAGAACAGCGCGCCCGTCACCGCGGCTATGAAGACGATCGCACCGGCAATTGCCGCGGCCTGGATTCTTATTCCTCGCATAATCAGCCCCCATTACGCGCCAGGCGGTAGCCGGCGCCTCGGATGGTTTCAATTGCTCGACGGTCGAAGGGACTGTCGATCTTGCGGCGTAGAGCCGACACATAGACCTCGACGATGTTGGGACCGCCGTCGTAGGCGAAGTCCCAGACATGCTCGAGAATCTCGGTCTTCGACACGACCTCGCCCACGTGTCGCATCAGGTGTTCCAGCACAGCCATCTCGCGGCTGGTGAGATCAAGAGGGGTGTCGCCCCGCCAAGCCCGGCCGTCGGTGGAGTCGAGCCGCAGATCACCGGCCTCCAACACGATCGAGCCGCCGTTACGACGGCGCATGGCCGCTTTGAGGCGGGCAATGAGCACAACGAACGAGAACGGTTTCGCGACGAAATCGTCGGCACCGGTATCGAGCCCTTCGGCCTCGTCGAGCTCACCGGTCTTGGCGGTGAGCATCACGATCGGGGTCCAGTCGTCTTCCTCGCGCAAGGTGCGACACACCTTGTAGCCGTTGATCTTGGGAAGCATCAGATCGAGAAGGATCGCGTCGTAGTCGTTTTCGCGGGCCAGCCAGAGGCCTTCCTCGCCGTCGTGGGCCACATCCACCGCGAAGCCTTCGGCTTCAAGGCCTCGCCTCAGCGACCGCGTCATCGCGATCTCGTCGTCGACCACCAGGACCCGCATCAGTTGTTGGCTGCCGGGACGCGTTGGCGTCGCGCGGCGGGTCGGGGGCCGGCGTCGGCCGTGCCATCGGATGCTGTGGCGGCAACCCTCGCAGTCGCGGCCCTGGTCTTGGCCTTGGCCTTGGCCTTGCCGCCACGGCGCTTCACAGCGAGGATCCGGTAGATGGTGAGATAGAAGATGCCAAGAATCATCAGACTGACCCCGGCGATGTAAACACGGTTGTTGGCGTCGCTTCCGGCAAGTGCTCCGTGCATCACGCCGGTCCAGACCATGGCGTAGCTGGTGAAGTGGATCAACCGCCATGCCTTTCGCGGGATTCGCTTCATCACCAGGGAGGTGAGTTCGACGGCGAGCAGCAGCCACATGCCGACAACGCCCCAGGCAACAGCGCCGGGCTTCCATCCCGCGGCCATGGGAACGGTGACGTCGACCCATGTGAAACCGATGTACGAGTCAAACATGAGACCGGCAATGTGGATGCCGGTGAAAACCACGGCCAAGCCACCGAGGAAGCGATGGAGGTCGAGTAGCCACTTGGGGCTCGGTGTGCCGTTGAGTAGG
>CAZDYO010000270.1:0-4407 GCA_964509555.1 uncultured Acidimicrobiales bacterium | reverse complement strand
GAACTCGTTGCCGCTGATTCGGGCCACGAAGTCTTGACTTCGGGCCACGGCACGGAGGCGCACGGAAGCGAGCCTCAGCACCTCGTCGCCGATCTCATGTCCGTAGGTGTCGTTGACCATCCGAAAGTGGCGAAAGTCGAGGAATACCGCTGACACGGGCTGGCCCTCATCGCAGTCGAGCGCTCCCATGTGATCGACGAGCGCCTTTCGGTTGTGGAGGCCTGTGAGACCATCGTGAGAGGCCTCATGTGCGAGGCTCGACATGACACGATCGCGTTCCAGAACCAGCTCCCGCACTCTCACCACTGTTGCCGCCAGGTCGGCCGAGATCTCAGAGCCGGTTCCTTCGATCTGCAGCAGTCCCGTCGGCATCAACTTCCAAGCGCCTTCGGTTTCCGTGGAGACCAGACGCGAAAGCGACGCCTCGATCACGTTGATCGACTCGCCGGCTGCGATCAGTTCCATGGCGTGGGACTGGCCATGAGCGAGTCTCTCAGCGCTGTCTCGCCGGTGATCCTCGGCTGCGAGACGCGCTCTTGTCTCGTCGTTGGCCAGCCTCAGATTGCGAGTCATCTCAACGCCAAGGGCCAACATCGCCAGCAGCGCCAGAATCGGAAGCACGATCAGTGACTCGCGGAGGCCGCTTGGGAAATGGTCGGCGAAACCCTCTCTCAAGATCACCAGCTCGGTGCCGTCGGCCATTCCAGCCGTGCTCTCAAGAAGTTCGTCGCCGGCAGATTTGAATCGTGCGGCGTTGGGCGGCGCCCCGGATTCAGCCGAGGCGATCAACTGGTCGACGCCGCCGAGTTCTCGCAGCAGTTTATGGAGAACATCCATCGCAGACGGATCGACGAGCGCTTCCACGTCGCCGGAAGCTTCGTCTATCACTTTCATCGATGCCGAATACGAGCCTCGGAGGTCGGCGATCGATACCTGCCCCTCCGGATAGTCGTCGAGTTTGTCGGCCAAGCTGAACGCTTCGGTGCGGATTTGGTTGAAGTCCGCGGTGATCGTGTGGAGCGCAAGGTCGTGGCGGGCGAGATCTTCGGTGGCCGATCTCAACGCCACATCAGCGACGGTTGTGGCGAGGAGAAATGCCACGAACGCACCAGCGTAGACCCACGCGCGCTTTCGTCGAAAGAGAGCCGTGGGGGCATCAATCAGCATACATCCACCTCAATGCGTGTGACTCGCCGCATTGGAAGGTCACCCATGAATTGAACGCCTGTGCCCCAGGGAGTGGTACGGACCAAGGTCACATGTTGTCGGCGGAAGTGGGGCCACTTCGCTTCGCGTGATTTCGCGCGAGATCCACCACCGACTGCCAATCGCAGCTGTGGTGTGTGTTCCACTCCAATCAGATTCCGGGTATGGGGTCGACCTGCGCCCGGTAGGCGGGGAACAGCCCGCTGACGTCGAGCCACCCTCGAACCGAGACGAAGCAGACCATCCTGAGATGGAGTGGCGACCAGAAAACCACAGCGATTCTCACTCAAAGCGAGTTCGGATTCAAGCAACTCACCCCACTCCACTACACTCCGAACGCATGTTCGATGATCTGAACTCCCAGCAGGAGGCTGCCGTCGCCCATACCGGCTCGCCGCTGTTGATCGTGGCCGGTGCCGGCACCGGAAAGACCAAGACCCTCGTGGCTCGCGTCGCGCGCATCCTCAACGACGGCGCCGACCCCAACCGGATTCTGCTTCTCACCTTCACCCGGCGGGCCGCGGCCGAGATGATCGGTCGAGTCGCGGCATCAGCCCCAGACCGTCACGCCACCCAAGTGTGGGGCGGCACCTTCCACGCCATGGCCAACCGACTGCTGCGCACGTTCGGGCAAGCCGCCGGCCTGTCCAGCGGCTTCACGGTGCTCGACAACTCCGACTCCACCGACATGATGGGCATGGTCCGCACCGAGCAGGGCTTCGGCGAACGGGGCAAGCGATTCCCCCGCAAGGAAACCGTCTCGGGCATCTACTCCCGAATGGTGAGCAGCCAGGCCAAGCTCGCCGACGTTCTCGACACCGACTACCCGTGGTGCGCCGACCACGTCGATGCCCTCAAGGTGATATTCACCGAATACACCAAACGCAAGCGAGCCAACAAGGTCCTCGACTACGACGACATGCTCCTGTTCTGGCGAGGACTCACCTCCGGGCCGGTCGGCAACGAACTGCGCAGCATGTTCGACCACATCCTGATCGACGAGTACCAGGACACCAACCCGGTTCAGGCCGACATCGTGCGGGGCATGTGCGGCCCCCACACCGACCTGTGCGCGGTGGGCGACGACGCTCAGGCGATATACGGCTTTCGTGCCGCCACCGTTGAGAACATGTGGTCATTCCCCGAGCATTTCCCGGGCGCCACCACCATCACCCTCGATCAGAACTACCGCTCCACCATGCCCATTCTGGCGGTGGCCAACGGGCTGCTCGGCCAGTCGAAAGACCACTACGAAAAGAATCTGTGGTCCACCCGCACAGATGGGGTCAGGCCCATGCTGATCACCCACAACGACGAAGGAGACCAGAGCCGCCACGTGGCCACCGCGGTCCTTGATGCCCGCGAGCGGGGCATGGATCTGCGTGATCAAGCGGTGCTGTTCCGAAACGGCCATCACTCCGACGGCCTCGAGCTCGAACTCACCCGTCGCGACATTCCCTACCGGAAGTACGGCGGCCTCAAGTATCTCGAAGCTGCCCATGTGAAGGATCTCCTGGCGCTCCTGCGCATCCTCGACAACCCCTCCGATCAGCTCGCGTGGCATCGGGTGCTGTCGATGCTTGAAGGAGTGGGGCCCGCAACCCTGAGGCGCCTCTCCGATGAACTCGGCATCGATCACCAAGTCGATGAATCCCTGTCGCTGTTCATGGGTGGCGTCGGCAAGATGCCATCGGCGGCCGCTCAACAGGCAGCCGAATTGCGGGCCGCATTCTCCGAGTGCTCGACGGGGGCGATGAAGCCCGCGGAACAGGTCGACCGGCTCAAGGGTTTCTGCTCCATGGTCTTTCCGACCCGCTACAACAACGCTGCTGCCCGCATCGCCGACATCGACCAGCTCGCCGCCACCGCCGCCAACTATTCGAGCCGCGGCCGATTCCTCACCGAGCTCACTCTCGACCCACCCAGCAAGACCGGCGAACGGGCCGGACCTCCCCATCTCGACGACGACTGGCTCACTCTCTCCACCATCCACTCGGCCAAGGGTCTCGAATGGCGGGCCGTCCATCTGATTCACGCCGCCGACGGCAACATCCCGTCCGAGATGTCACTGGGCGACGACGTCGGACTCGGCGAGGAGTTGCGACTGGCCTACGTGGCCATGACACGGGCCAAAGACGAACTCACCGTCAACTTCCCGCTGCGGTTCCATGTGAATCGGCGGGCGCTCGACGACAAACACGTCTACGCCCAACTCAGCCGGTTCGTCGAGCCGATCCGCGATCTGTTCCACGAGCCGGCCGCGGCGCCCGTCAGCGACGACGAGATCGTGGGGCTGGCCGACGTGGGCCTGGCCGACGAAGTCGACACCTCACTGTCGGCCCTATGGGACTGACCCCGACGCGTCCATTTGTCGTTGTGGCCGCGCTCGCGATGCTGGCCACGGCCTGCTCGTCCGGAGTTGCGCCCACCACCGCATCACCGACGGCCGCCCCCACCACGGCCGTCGTCTCGTCAAAGGCGAAGCCAACCAACAACGGCGCGGTCGTGTTGCTCCAGGGCACCACCAAAGTGGATGCCGCCCAGAGTTTCGACGACGCCGGATTCCACAAGACTGTTTCCCTAACCGCCACCGTGCCCGACCTCGGGCCGCTCGCAGGCGTCACCGGGTCCACCATCGTGGTGTCGCTTCGCGACGCATCCCGACCCGGCCAAACATGCAGCCAGGACCATCCACTCTCCGGTTGTCTCACCATCGATTGGTCGGATGCCCCCGGTCGCCCCCGCGTACCCGATTCGGGGGTGTTTCGCAATGAGCTCACTTTCACCACCGGCGACACCACCACACTCCACTTGAGCGAGTCAGGGGTCTTGGCAGACAACCCCGACCAGTTCACGCCCGGTTGACCTCACACCGCGCTGGGTGGGTCCGCCCAGACATGGAGTGCCACTCTGCCGACCAACCCCACGCCAGGCACCAACGTCCGACTCGATCTCGTGGTCACCAAGTTCGCATTGCCCGATGTGGATCTCGGATACTCCGTCGATCTGCTGATGCCCTGAGGGGAGCAGGTTCAGGAAGTGCGATCTATGAGGGTGCCGACCTCACGCGTGGCCACCAGCACCGTGGTGAGATCGGTGCGGGCCGACCTCAGCTCATCGATGGTCTTGTGGTAGCGACTCACCGCGCCGTGATTGGCCCGTACCCACCTGTCGACCAAGTGGGTGGCATCGGTGCTGTCG
>CAZDYO010000269.1:0-4407 GCA_964509555.1 uncultured Acidimicrobiales bacterium | reverse complement strand
GGTGCGTAGTGCGGTCATCGACAGGCCCGGCTCAAAACAGGGAGTCGGGCTCTTGGGCCACGAGAAACTCGACATCGCCGCAGTCGCGACCGGTGGTGGCGTAGTGGCGGAGCCGTTCCTGGCCGGCTTCTGACAGCACCTCGACGGCATCCTGGATCAGGCCGTCTCGTCGCGCCGTTCGCAGGGCCTTGAGCCCCACACCGCTGGATGGCAGTGCGGTGGTGAGCAGAACCAGAGGCACGAAATCGTCGGAAACGGTTTCGTCGTGGCGCCTCACCCCGGCTTTGCCGAGCGATCGCCACACCGAGTCGACCCGCTTGAGACCGGCCCGTTCGCTGGTGAAGGCCCCGGTGAAATCGAAATGCCAGGTGGAGCCATCGGCGGCGGTGGCCGCGAAATCGATCTCGACACCACAGGGAAGTTTCACGCCTGTTCGCACGCTTGTGAATCCGCACTCGGAGAGCACCAGCTCAGCTATCTCGTGGGCCTTGCGCCCTTCCCTCATGGCCTTCGATCGGGGATCGTCGGGCGAGTCGGAATCGGTGCCCTTCACCGCCGGCACCACCACCCTGATCCGGGGGGCGTCGGTCTCAAGCCGGCGCTGCTCGGCGGCCACCCGCTCCATGGCCGCGTCGACATACTGCCGATCGGTCTCACAACCCACGAAGTGGCGTTGGGTGCGCACAGCGGCGACGGCGGTAGTTCCGGAGCCCATGTAGGGGTCGAGCACGAGATCGCCGTAGTAGGTGTAGAGCTCTATGAGCCGGCCGGGCAACGCCACCGGGAACGGCGCCGGATGACCAACCCTGGTGGCGCTCTCGGGCGCCATCTCCCACACGTCTCTGGTGTCTCGCATGAAAGCTTCGCGGGTTATCGAACCCACCGATGGCAAGCCCATCTCGGCCCGCTTGCGGCTGGGCAATGCCCGATCGAAACGGCCCTTGCTGGCCACGATGATGCGTTCGGTGGTGTCTCGCAGCACCGGGTTGGAAGGCCGCTGGAAAGACCCCCAGGCCGTGGACCCGTTGGAGCCCTCGCCCTTCTTCCAGATGATCTCACCGCGCAGCAGCAGACCGAGGTCTTCGAAGATGCGGAGGATGTCGGCCGCCTGCGAGCGGTAGGGGCGACGCCCGAGGTTGGCCACATTGACCGCGATGCGGCCCCCGGGTTCGAGCTTTCGGACACACAGCTCGAACACCCGCTGGAGGTTGGCCAGGTGCTCCTCGTATTCGGCCGGGATGTGGCCGGTGCCCATGGCCTCCTCGTAGGACTTGCCGACGAAATACGGGGGTGAGGTGACCACCAACGCCACGGAGTCGTCTTTCACGAACTCCTCACCGCTGAGGCGATCCTCGGCGGTTCCGTGGAGGATCTCGTCGGTGACCGGGCGGTCGGCCGGCGCCACCACATGGGTCGATTCCGAGATCACCGGAGGGGTGAACCTCGCGTAGAAGGCCGACGAATCGTGGCTCTCGCGGCGCCCGGCACCGAACGAGGCCGTCGATGTCGGCTTCCTGTGGTTGTTCAAGGCTCTCCTCGGCTTGGTTGCCGCTCGATGTGCCACTTGGGCCTCCGGTGGTTCGATGATCCTAGGCGGACCGCGCCGGTGAGCACCGCTACCGTCACGACCGCGTGATCATCATGATGATGGGGTGTGACAATCGGGCATGTCCCACCCGGTGGCCATGATGTCGACAGGCCTTCGGGCGTCCTCGTGATCCGGTCGGATCTCCCAACCACAACGATCATCAAGGGATCCGATGAACACCCGCAATCAACTGCTTGATCTGGCCCGCGCGGCGCTGCGCTCCGACACTGTCCTGGCCGTCGATGCCGACGGCCACCTGACACGTTGCGACCCACCCCCCGGGCTCAGCGAGGCGACCGCTGTCGACTACGGCCCGATAGTCGGGGTGGTGTGTCCAGCGGGCGCCCGGGCGGTGGCCTACCCGATCGATGTCGCGCTCTCGACCCCGCCGGGGCGCGTCGGCGCGTCCATCGCCCTGGCGGTGCCCCGCCACGGGAACCCCATCGTGACCGGGCCCGATCACCCGGAACTGAATCCGGGGATCGACGTCCACACGATGTTCGATCTGGGTCTCCGATCGCTCGGAGAGCCCACACCTCCGGCCGACCAGCCCCTCATCGAGTTGCTCGACCGGATCTGGCTCGACCGTGTCCTGTCCGTCACCCTCGCCGCCGACCTGGGGTTTCCGCCGCGATGGCCCCACCTGGGTTCGTTGCATCCGGCCCTGCCCTCGCTCACGAACCCCGACCGGCTGCCGCGCGTGCGCTCCGGATTCACCGCCTCCTGGGAGTCGCTGCGCCGTCAGGTCGCCACGGCCCACATTCGCTGGATCGGCCTGCCGCCGAGGGTCGCCGAGTGGCTCGATGAGGGAGCGTTCGCCCGCTGGTGCATGGCCGACACCCCTGATCCTGATGATGTTCTCGATGATCTCACCGACCTGCTCGACCCCCGGCTGTTCGAACGGATCGTCGAGAGCCTCGGCATCGGTTGCCGCCCGATGGCCGCGGGATCCTCACGACACGGCAGCGAGTTGTGAACCCGGGCCTTCGCCGAACAACCGGGCCAGGCGCTCACGGGCCTCGGGTTCGAGCGTGGCCCAGTCGTAGATCGAACCGCCAACCGATCCGGTGTCGACCAGCGATTTCACGAAAGCATCAAGCTCGGCCAGCTTGGTCAGCGGTTCCTCGGGTTTGGGATTGTCGTTGACCCCGTCGACACCACCGATTCCGCCTATGCCGTGCACGATCGCGTCGGGGTCGCCGAGGTCTTCTCGCAGCCGCCGGGTCGACTCTTCGTTGTATGTGTAGCCGTCGCCGTATCCCGAGCGGTCCGACCGAAACGACCAGTAGCTCATCGGCATCCACACGTCGTACGACGATGCAATCTCGGTCCACGGGAAGTCGGGCCAGAAATCGGTGTTGACCACCTCGATCAACACCGGCGGCAACACGATCGCAGCCAGCGGGTCGGTGCCCACTGCCTCGCGTGACGCCTTACTCAGCGCGACCAAACGTTTGTTGCGGGTGGCCACATCCGCGTCTCGGGTCCATTCGATGTCGAGGGCCACCCCGTCGAACCTGTTGCCCAGCACCTCGAATTCGTTGAGCTTTCTCACCCGCTGCAGGTCGGAGTCGTCGGCCGACCACTTCGGCAGATACCAGGCCACCACCCGTATGCCCTCCCGGTGGGCGGCCATCAGGAACTCGGCCAGCAGCCACGGGTCGACCAACCCCTGTGGTGATTTCGAATCGAGTCGCGCCGCCTGCATGTAGAGCGTCTTCACCCCGAACGACGCCATCTCGGCGACATCGGCAGCCACCACCGTGGGCACCGGATCCCCGTAGAGCGGCGAGTAATCAAACACGTCGATCCAGGTCCCGTATCCCTCGAACGCGGAGATCGACCGCGGGGAGGGTTCTGGCGTGATCAATCGACCGGCGATGCGGTTCACCTGCGAGTCGACGACCCGAACCCGTATGGGGTCGGCCCTCCGGGTGACCTCGGCGATGCGCAGACCCGCGGCCACACCCGCGAACACTCCGACCAGAAGGGTGGCCGCGATCACCCATGTGCGCAGCCCCCGCACTACCGGGGGCGTCGATGGGGCCGATTCGGGTGGGTCTGAGTCCATGTGTCGGTTGAACGATACGCCCCATCGGGGCCGGTGGTGATTCACTCAGATGCGGTCCCGCGTTTGCGAACGGTCCGGGAGATGGCATCCTTGGAAGTCAGGCCGGTTCCACACCTCCGAGGTTTCTACTGTGACATTCAAGCCAGGCGACAAGGTCGTCTATCCCCACCACGGGGCGGCTGTCGTCGAAAAGCGCGAGAAGCGGAAGGTGTTCGGCGAAGAAACCGAGTATCTGGTTCTTCGCATGGCCCATGGCGAGATGATGCTCTCCGTGCCGGTCGACAAAGCCGAAGAGGTGGGCATGCGTTGGCCGATCTCCACCGAGGATGTCGAAGATCTCTTCGAGGTTCTGGGCAAGCGCGATGTGCGCGAGCCCGCCAACTGGTCGCGTCGGTTCAAGAACCATCAGGAGAAGCTGAAGTCGGGCGACGTCTACCAGGTGGCCGAAGTGGTCCGTAACCTGGCGCTGCGGGATCAGGCCAAGGGCCTGTCGGCAGGCGAGAAGTCGCTCTACACCAAGGCCCGCAGCGTGCTGGTCTCGGAGCTGTCGTTCGCTCTCAACGTGAGCGAGGACGACGCCACCGACAAGGTCGACGCCGCCCTGATCTGAGCCCGGCTGGCCCTACCACGCCGGTCAGGCCAGTTGTTTGCGCATACCGGCCGAGGCGTTCTCGCCGATGCCCTCGAACGCGAGCTTGAGGCCCTTGAGATCGGAAGAGTACACGTCTGAACTCCAGTCACGCCGGAG
>CAZDYO010000268.1:0-4416 GCA_964509555.1 uncultured Acidimicrobiales bacterium | reverse complement strand
CCGGGTCCGCATTCGCATCATCGAAGGCGCGCGCGACGTCCTCTATCAACCGCCTGTTCATGGCGTTGGCAGCAGCTGCGGCCGGTGTTGCCGCAACCCTGATTGTTCAGCAGGCGTTGCCGGCCTGGCGGCATCGCGGACGGGCCGAGCCGGCGAACCGACCACGGTCGACCATGGCTCGACATCGTCGCAAACGACGGCCCCGGCCCCGATCACCGCGCCCTGACCGATGGTTCGTCCGGGCAGGATGACCGCTCCGGTACCGAGAAGCACCTCGTCGCCGATCTCCACGTTGCCGTTGATCATGACGCCCGGTGAGACGCTCACGAAATCCCCGACACGACAGTCGTGGGAGATCACGGCGGCACAATTGACGTGGGTGTGAACGCCGATGCGCACGTTGGTGGTGATGATCGCCCCCGGATAGGCCATGAAACCATCTCCGAGCATCACATCCGGCCCGATCGTCGCGTTGGGGTCTATCAACGTGGATGCTCGGGTGCCGTCCCCGATGCGCCTGGAAACCACCCTCCTCGTTGATGGATCGCCAATGGCAATCACGTGCCCGATGTCGGGCTCACGGGCCATCTCGACGCCACCGGCCAGTGTCGCCCCGAGCCGGGCCAGCTCATCGGATCGGGCGGGAACGTCGTCAAGAAAGATGATGTCGGCCCAATGGTTGTCGAGCTGATTGATCCTTCGAGCGACCATCAGCGCCTCGCGCCCGTGGCCGCTGGCACCGACTATCGCCAGCCGGGAGGTCATTTGGTGGCTCCGGCAATTCCGGCGATCGGATCGTCGGCCGAGGTGGCGCCCGTGCCGGCACCGGACAGCAGCGCTCCGGCGGTACGGCCGATGATCACCAGATCGTTGAGCAGCGACTGTTCGGCCACGTACCGGAGATCGAACTCGATTCGGTCGGGCCAGCTCAGATCGTTGCGACCGTTCACCTGGGCAAGACCTGTGAGGCCGGGCTTCGCGTCGAGTCGGTGACGCTGCGATTCCGTCCATCGATCGAGCTGATAGGGGAGAGTCGGTCGGGGCCCGACGATGCTCATCTCGTCTCGGGCCACGTTGAGAAGTTGCGGCAGTTCGTCGAGTGAGGTGCGCCGAAGGAACCGACCAACGGCGGTGATGCGATCGTCTGACGGAATGATGGGATTGTCTCCGTCGATCATGGTGCGGAACTTGAGAACCGTGAACGGTTGCGCCGATCGGCCGACTCTCACCTGCCGGAACAGAACCGGGCCCCGTGAGGTGAGCTTGATGGCGATCGCGCACGCCACCCCGATCACGAGCGCCGGCGGACCGACCAGAGCGAGGATGACGAGGTCGAGGGTTCGTTTGCCGCGGTACGTCCCGGATTCGCGTGGCTCACTGGGCATCTCAGATGACCGATCTCATCCAGTCGATGGTGGACTTGAGCCCGATCTCGAGAGGCGTGGGCTCTATGTCGGGAAACAGGATCCTGACTCGGCCGCCGTCAGCCTGGCTGTGGGGAACATCACCGGCACGTGTCGGCCGGAGATCGATCACCAGATCGTCGCCGGTGTTGTCTCGGATCTGATCGATCACCGTGAGCAGGTCGGTGCGGGTGCCGTAGGCGAGGTTCACCGGAATGTCGGAGGTGACCCGGCGATTCACGGCGTCGGTGATGACGCTGGTGACGGTGTCGACGAACGTGAAGTCCCTGGTCTGGCTGCCGTCGCCGTCGACCGGCAGGGGCAGCCCCCGCAGAGCGGCGTCGACAAAGGCCGGGATCACTGCCGCGTACGCGTGGCCTGCGGCCTGCAGCGGTCCGTAGACGTTGAAGAATCGGAACGCGAGGGTGGGAAGGCCGTACGAGTGTCCGTACGCGAGGGTGTAGGACTCGGTGGCCAGCTTCGATGCTGCGTAGGGGCTGACCGGCATGGGTGCCAGTCCCTCGTGTTTGGGAAGCTCGGGGTTGGCTCCGTACACCGACGACGAGCCGGCGCACATGACATGGCGGTTTCCATCGAGGCGAGCGGCCTCGAGCACGTTGACGGTGCCGGTGGCGTTCACATTGTGTGATGCCACCGGGTCGACGATCGAGCGGGGGACCGAAGGTCTGGCGGCCAGATGCACGATCGCCTCGGCGGGCCCGGCCGCGGCGTTGATGGCCGCCGGATCGAGAATCGTTCCGACGACCAATTCCGCGTTCGTGCCATCGAGATTTGAGGCAAACCCCGTCGAAAGGTCATCGAAGGCCGTGACCGAGTGGCCGGCGAGCTCCAAGGCTCGGCAGAGGTTGGCGCCGATGAACCCGGCACCTCCCGTGACTAGAACATGCATCGCTGTCTCCTGGGTCGATGGGACTCTTGTCGGCCGGATCATTGGTCAGTTGAGTAGTGATGCGTTTGACTCATACGGGAGTCGGTCCGGCCGATCGGATGGGTGTGATGCACCAGCCACCAGACTGTCTCCCGGCCTCATCGCGTCGGATCCTGTTCGTCTCTTCCACCACCATGGGTGGGTCGGGAAGGAGCCAACGCGAACTGGCCAATGCTCTCCAGCAGCGGGGATGCCGGGTCAGGTTTCTTGTGGATGACGGTTCTCGCAGACCGGTTGGTCGGCGGGTTCTGGAGGAACTGACCGATGCAACGGTGCGGTTTTCCGGGCGTGGCGTCGGGAAGCTGGTCGACAGGTGCAGGTCGGTGGTCGGCAGGCGGGCCCGATCCGTCACCGTTGACGGTGTCACCATGTCGGTGACGGTTGCACCCGAGAACGCTATCTCCCCACTGATCGACGAGTGGCGCCCAACCCTTGTGGTGGCTTCGTCCATCAGCCGGGTCACGTGGCGTTCAGTGCGATCCGAGTGCCGTCGCCACGGTGTCCCCACCGTTCTCTACCTCCGTGAGGACACGGCGATCGGCCACCTCACCGCCGGGTTGACAGCTGATGTGGTCATCGGGAACTCGGCATCGTTGGTGGCTGCAGCCGCCCGTCACGGCGTCGACGCCGACTTCCTTCCCTCCGTGGTCAGGTTGACTCCGCTGGAGACACCTCCATCCGGGGAGGTCGCGCTGATGGTAAATCCGTTGCCCACCCACGGTCTCGGTCTGATGGGGGCGATCGCCGCTGCCCTTCCCGAGATCCCCTTCGTTCTACAGGAGTCATGGAGCCTCGACGAGCAACAGCAGGCCGATGTGGACGATCTGGTGAGAGCCCACGCCAATCTGACATTCAGGGCCTATGAGCCCGACCCGCGACGCATCTTTCGGGACGCACGCCTGCTGCTGGCCCCGCATCAGATCGACAATCGACCGAGGACGGTGCTGGAGGCCCAGGCGAACGGCCTGCCGGTGATCGCCACGGGCCACCCCGGTCTTGTCGAAGCGGTCGGAGATGGCGGAATTCTGCTGGATCCGGACGCCGCGGTCGACGAGTGGATCGCCGCCATCAGGTCGGTGTGGCACACCGACGATCTTCGATCCAAGCTCTCGGACCGGGCCCGAATACATGCTGCCCGCCCCGAGATCGACCCCGAGGTGGTGGTCGAGCGGTTCATCGAGATCCTCCGGGCGCTCGACTCGCAGGAGGCCATGCTGTGACCGCCCAGGTTCTCGCCGATTTCGTGTCCGGACAGCGCGGCGATCGCCCCGTCCCGAAGCGTGACTTCATTCTCGACATGTGCCATGACATGTCGGTTCTCGACGTCGGTTGTGTGCAACATTCGTGGAAGATGGCCGTGAACAATCCGCGCTGGCTCCACGGGGCGTTGCGTGGGGTGGCGTCGAGCTGCGTGGGAGTGGACTACCTCGCCGACGACGTCGCCGAGTTGCGCAAACGCGGGTACGACATCGTCTACGGCAATGTTCTCGAGGACCCGCCTCCCGGAAGATTCGACCGGGTTGTTCTCGGTGACATTCTCGAACATGTCGAGGATCCGGCGACGTTGTTGTCCTACGTGGCCGAAGCGCTCACAGACGACGGTCTGGCCATCATCACCACGCCCAACCCCTTCTACCTCGGTCAGTTCATTACGATCGGGGCCCGGGGAGCGCCCACGGTCAATCCGGAGCACGTGGCCTTCTACGACCCGATCACGTTCACGTCGCTGATCGAGCGGTCGCCCCTCGAGCTGGTCGAGATGCGCTGGCTGGCCCCATCGTTCCCGGCTCTCTGGGACGCAGGGAGCCGAGTCGTCCGGAAGGTCGTTTCACCGGCGATCCACAAGGTCGGATCACTGCTCAGGTCAAGACGGCCGTACCTCAATTCGGACTTCGCCGGCGTTGTGCGCATCAGCCGCGGTGATGGTCCGGCGGCCATAGCCGACAGGGCGGCCGGCGTGGCCCGGTTCCACGGAGTGGCATGACATGGACGTTTCGGTGATCATCCCGGCCCACAACGCAGCCGACACCCTTGGTGCCCAACTCGAGTCCCTGGCAACCCAGG